>CAZWUK010000011.1:0-37269 GCA_964636685.1 uncultured Oscillospiraceae bacterium | reverse complement strand
TGATTTTGCGCATCTCTCCGTACAAGCTCGGCGAAAAGGCATGTGGCAAAGAGGAGTGAAAGAAAAGAAAGCCGTTCTGCAAGATCTTTTTCCCACATTCCACCGACCGATAAGCCTGCCAGCGGCAGGCCAGATGCCGATACCCCAGGATACGAAAGCATCTGACCAACGCCAGCCCTAGAGGCCGACTTCTTTTGTTACTTTTCTTTGTCGCGCCGCCGAGCGCGAAAGAAAAGTAAGTCTTTTTTGCCAAGGCGCTTTTCAACTTACCGGCATATCAGAAACCAATACCCCGTCCCATACAAAAAAGCAGGCTCACCACCCGCTTTTCGTTCTTCTTGTCTTAATTCTCAATAAATCGCAAACCGCGACGCGGGCGCAACGCGGAATCGCAGCACCCCGATCACGTCCTCATATGCAATGCACCCCACCGAATCAAGCCGGCTGTCATATACCTGCGCGCGGTTGTCTCCCAGCACAAACAGCGTCCCCTCCGGCACGGTCATGGCGGACAGATCACCGACAAAGTTCACCGCATATCCCGTTTCGTCAAGCGGACGGCCGCCGATATAGACATACCCGTCCACGATGTCCACCGTTTCCCCCGGCAGCGCAATCACACGCTTGACGCACATATTGCCGTTTTGATCGGCGAACAGTATCATGTCGCCGCGCACCGGCGTCTTGATGTACTTGACCAGCTTGTCCGCCAGCACGATTTCGTCCGCGTTGAGCGTAGGCGCCATCGTCTCTCCCGTAATGCGGATGGGCGTCAGCCACACGAAAAAAATCACGCACAGCACCGCAATGGCGATCACGATGGAATAGACCCATCCGAGCGCCGCATGCCAGAAGTATAGCTTTTTGCGTCCCTGCGTTCTGCGTGTACGCTGTTCCATGTCAGTAATTCACCCTTTTGACAAGCTCCATCTGGTCAAACGGCCAGATGACCGCCTGCACCTTGCCGACGATCTCGGTGTATGGAATCGCGCCGACCGTGCTGTTTCGGCTGTCCTTACTGCCGTTTCTGTTGTCGCCCATGACAAACACGCTGTTATCCGGTACGGAGACCTTGGGCGAATCGGCAAATATCGTCCCCGCCCAATAGTCCGCTTCGTCCAAGGGCGCGTCGTTGATATAGACCTTTCCCTCCCGCACCTCGACCGTTTCGCCCGGCAGACCGATCACACGCTTGACGCAGCTTTCCGTATAGCCGGGATAAAAGCAGATGATGATGTCGCCGCGTTCCGGCGCATGGAGCCAATAGCTCACCTTTTCCACAAACATGTGTTCGCCGTCTGCCAGCGTCGGCGTCATCGACTCCCCGATCACGCGGATGGGTTCGAACAAAAACGCGCGAATGCCAAACGCCACCAGCACCACCACGCACAAATACAGCAGAAAATCCAGATTGCGCCAAAATCTGGCGCCCCGGATCTTCTCGTTCTGCTCCTCCGCCTCATTGCGAAGAATGCGGATCTGTCTCTCGGTGAATTTCGTTTTTCTCAATCCTGTTTTCCTGTTTCCCGATGATCTTTTTTCCCATGCGCACAAAATCCGCCCGGTCAAGCATCACGATCCGCTGGCAGGCGTTGCAGCGGATCTTGACGTCCGCGCCCACCCGGATAATGGTCCATTCGTTGCTGCCGCAAGCATGGGGCTTTTTCATCGTTACAATATCATACAGCGAAAATTCCGGTAACATTCCGGTTATCTCCCACCGGTACGCCGGTACGCGTCATAGCTGGGTCTTGCGGGCGGGATATAGCTATATATCACCTCAAGCAGCTTTGCCGGATTCTCCTCCTGCAGCAGATGACCCGCTTTCACAAGGTAGTATCTTCCGTTTTGCAGCACGCCCTGAAAATACACGCTTGAGGACGGTATGTGCCACGCGTCATGCTTGCCCCACAGCACCAGCACCTCATGATCGGTGTCGCGCAAGCCTTGCGCCACAAGCTCCATGTCAAAATTTTGCAGCGCGTACATGAGCGTCTCGCGCGAAAACCCATCCGACAGCGGCATGTAATACTGCTTGACCATCCGGTCGTCCACAAGCTCCGGATCGGTGACGCACTCGGACAAGAGCCGCCGCACGTCGCTTGCCGTAAACAGATTTCGCGCAAACACCGACAGCACGGGGTTTGCGATGTTATGGATCAGCGAGGGCATTTGCTTTGTGACGCCGCCGGGGGCGATGACGATGCAGTTTGCCACATACGAAGGGTACAGCGTGAGCATGCGCAGCATATACATCGAGCCCATGGAAAACGACACCATATGCGCGCACGTGACGCCCAGCTCGTCCAAAAAGAGCTTGAGCACGGTCGCCATATCGTCCATGGAATAATTGAGCGTATCCGGACGCGAAGAAAATCCGTGACCGGGCAAATCCAGCGCGATCACGCGATAGTTTTCGGAAAGGTCGGCAAAAACATTCCGCCAGGTGTACAGCGACTGCCCGATGGAATGGATCAAAAGCATCGGCTCCCCTGTGCCTGATTCCAGATAGTGGAGCGAGACTTCCTCCTCCATACCTTCATCGGAAAAGCCGGGCAGGCGAATCGTAACATAATCACCGATCTGCTCGGAGTTGATAAACAATTGATGGAGCGCGGTATCTTCCATGCCAATTTCCCCCGATCTTATGGTTAATTTTCATTTTACACAAAGTATGCCCCGAATGCAACGCACGACACGCTTTGTCACACATTTTTTTCCTGCGGTTTCTTTCCGGTTTGACGTATTTTTCCGTTTTTCGAAGCCCCACGCGCGCGTAAGGCCGCCTTCCACGATTGAAAAATGCCGCCGCGCCGTTTATAATGGCATGGTGGAAAGAGGGATCGCATGGATACAAGACCCATCGGCATGTTTGATTCGGGGCTTGGCGGCATCAGCGTACTGCGCGCCGCCCGAAAAGAGCTGCCCAGTGAAAATTTCATTTTTTACGGCGACAACCAAAACGCGCCCTACGGCGACAAGTCCGAAGCTAGGATCACCGAGTTGACGTTTGCCTGCGCCAACAGCCTTGTTGCGCGCGGCGTCAAGGCCATTGTGGTCGCCTGCAATACCGCAACGGGAACCTGCATTCAGCAAATCCGGCAAAAGCTCGATGTGCCGGTCATCAGCGTAGAGCCCGCCATCAAGCCCGCCTGCATGGCGCCCGGCAGCGGCAAGGTGCTCATGATGGCGACGCTTGCCACGACAAAGCTTTCCCGCTATCTTGCGCTGCAAAGCCGCATGCCCGATCCCGACCGCGTTATCAACGTCGCCTGTTCGGGGCTGGTCGATCGCATCGAGCAGGGCGTATTTGCAGACGATGCGTTTGACGATCTGTTTGACCGCTTCTTTTCCCCGTATCACGGCATGGAGATCGACGGCATTGTGCTCGGCTGCACGCACTACCCCTTTATTCGCGGCGCGATTTCCCGCTATGCAGACCTGCATTTTGCCGGGCGCTGCCAGATCTATGACGGCAACGCGGGTACGGCGCGGCAGCTGCGTCGGGTTCTGCAAAAAAACGAGCTTCTTCACCCGGCGGGCACGGGACATGTGGACTTTATGACCAGCGGCGACCTTTCCCGCGAGATCCCGCTCTTTGAACTCCTTCTCCACCAATCCTAACTTTCTTTTCTTTCACAAGGCGAAAAGGAAGCAAAAGAAAGTGAATATCACTCGGCGTTTTCTACATTTTCAAACTTCTTAGGAGCAGGAACTTCCCCCTGTTCTTTTTTCTTTTCCAAACCAAAAAAGAAAGAAAGCAAGGATCACTCGTAATACTGTGCACTCATCGACTTTTCCAAAACAGAAAACCGTCCGTTTCCCCGTTCTGCAAATTTTTTCCCTCATTCTCGTTCTCCCGAACCTTTTTCCGTTTCCCCGTTCTGCAAGACATTTTTCACACCCAGCCCCGACCGATAAGCCTGCCAACGGCAGGCCAGATGCCGATACCCCAGGACACGAAAGCATCTGACCAACGCCAGCCCTAAAAGGCATGGGTTCTTTTGTTACTTTTCTTTCCCGCGCCGTTGAGCGAGAAAGAAAAGGAAGCTCCTCGCAGCCAAAAAGCTTGCCAACCAACCCGCATATCAACAACCAATATCGTTTTCATCCCGCGCCGCATAACAGCAGAGGGACTGCCCGCCATCGGACAGCCCCTTTGTTGTTTTCCCGTACTTCTACGAGCGCTTTTCTTTTGCCTACCCGCTTAAAATAACCAAATCAATGCGGAATCGTCACATATTCCATCGGATCAACGGGTTCCCCTTTGACAAAGAACCCCAGATGCAGATGCGGCGCCTCCGCGCATTCTGAAAGTGCGGTCGTACCGATCTTGCCGATCACGTCGCCCGCGTTGACCTTCTTGCCTTCCTTGACGGGAACGTCCTCGTCGAGGTTTGCATACAGGCTCACACGGTCATTGTTGTGCTGGATGGTAACAACCTGTCCCAGCGCGTCATCCTTGTAAATCTTGAGAATCGTGCCGGAAAGCACCGCCTTGACGTCCGATTCCAGCACCGCGGCAATATCGACGCCGGGATGCGTCGTCCACTGCTCCAGCGTGCGCGAATACAGCAGCTGATCCAGCGCGAAGCTCCATAGGATCTCCCCTTCGACGGGTGCTTGTCCCTTCTGGGACGTTCTTGTCGCGTTCACCGGCGCGGGGGTCGGCGTCGCTGTTATCCTGGGCGTCGCGGTTGGCAGCGGCACGCTGGTCGGTACGGGCGTTTTCCTCGTCGCCAGCAGCTCGTCTCCCGACTGCCGCGATTCTACCGCCTGATCGGGGGTTGGAGCGACGTTCTTCCCATCGTCGCGGGGCAGCGCCGTCAGCGCGACCGCCGTGCCCACAATGAGAAGGCATACAAACAGCACAATGTAAAAGCCCTGCTGCTTCAAAAAATCCTTGGATCTCTTTCGGGGTTGTTCGGGTTCAAAAATATCATTTTCATCCATGAAGAATCACCTCGCAACTAGTCTTGCCGCAAAATATGGAACTATACGCAAGCCGCTGCCGGTTTTTTCGAACGCTTATTTTTCCCCGTCCGCCAATGAAAAAAGTGCTGTTTCCAGCAGGATGCGGTCGCCCGTCTCTGTCTTCTGCAAAATACCCCTGTCTCGAAGCTGCTCCAGCGTGCGCAATAAATGCCGGTAGCTGACTCCAAGCAGGGACGAAAGCGCCGTCAGATTTTCCGAGAACACGCCGTCCTGCTGCGTTTTTATGATGTAGTCCGCGAGTCGATTTTCCAACGGCAGCAGCTGGTTTTTCGCGCTGTTTCTTGAGCTTCTGTCCAGCTTTTTTGCTACCCCCTGCCCAAGATGCAGCAAAAACGCGTGATTCGTCTCCATCGCCGCCCGGCAGACACGCACCGGAACAGCCAGCGCCGTAAGTCGCGTTACCGCCTCAACGGTCGTGGTGCATACGCCGCCTGTGAGCAGCTCCACATCCCCCAGCGTCCCTTCGCCTTCATAAAAGCTCAAAAGCAGCGCCCGCCCGGAGGGCACGGAAACATAGACCTTGGCGCGTCCCGTCAAAATGTACAGCAGAAACGGCAGCGCGCAGCCTTCCCGACAAATCGTTTCCGCTTTTTCATAACGCACGCGATATGCGCGCGCGACTTCGGCATTCGTCAGTCCAATCTTCAGAAGACGCGCACCATCCTCGACAGCGCAGCTGCTTTTTTGCATGTTTTCTTTCCTCCAGTTCCATCCGTAGTGCCGTTTGTGGTTTCAGTATGACATTTGTCATACCATGCCGTCAAGCGCGGCGCTTACAATCGTTCCAACAGGAGGTGTTTTGATGTATTATCTGCTTTCCATGGGAATCGGCGCTTTGATCTCCGTCATGATCCTCGCAAACGGCGACCTCACCGCGCTCACCGGCGCCTATACCGCCAGCGTCGTAATCCATATCGTCGGGCTTTGCGCAGTCGCCGTGCTTTGCCTTGTAACGCGCGCCCGTGTTCTGCCGCGTGAAAGAACGCCATGGTACGCCTTTCTCGGCGGTGTGATCGGCGTAGCGACCACGGTATTCAACAATTACGCATTCTCTTTTATCAGCGTATCCGCCATTCTCGCGCTGGGTCTGTTCGGGCAGAGCGTCGCCGCCCTCGTGATCGACAGCTTCGGATTGCTCGGCAGCGCAAGGCGCACGTTTCATCCGGCCAAGCTGCTCGGACTGTTTCTGGTGCTTGCGGGCATTGTCTGCATTTTGACTTTTTAGGAGGCTTTTATGTTCCTTTCCGTTCTTTTTTCCGTTCTTTCGGGCGTTACCATCGTTCTTTCCCGTACGGTCAACGGTCGGCTTTCCGAAAAAACCTCCCCCCTTGGCGGCACGTTTTGGAACTACTGCGCGGGTCTTTGCGTTTCTTTACTGTTGCTTCCGCTGCTCGGCCGCGGTGAACCGTCGCTGCTTTCCGTCTCCGGAATTCCGCTGTTTGCGTTTGCGGGCGGGCTGTTCGGCGTGGCGACCGTCACGCTGATGAATCTTTGCGTGCCGCACATCGCCTCCTTTTATATGACGCTCATGCTCTTTACCGGACAGGTGTTTTGCGCCCTCGTAATCGACTATGTTCGGACAGACAGTATTTCGCTGGGTCAGCTCGTCGGCGGCGCGCTGGTGCTGCTCGGACTTTTTGTCAATCTGATGACAGATCGGCGGTTTTCGCCAGAGCAGCGTCTTCCAAACCGCCGGTAAAATCAAGCATTTTTTCGCATTGTTAGCACTCTCATCTTTTGAGTGCTAACTTTTACATTTCCATTTCTTTGCGTTCAAATTTTTGCAACAATGCCGGGGTATGCTATACCTGTAAACAAAAAGAGGGCGTTCCGATGAAGAACGACTCTCGATAAAAATAACAGGAGGACAAATTCATGAGTATGTATGCAATGACGCCGTATCGGAAAAACCACGGCATGGAACGGTTCTTCGACGATTTTGAGAAGGATTTTTGGAACGGATTTCCGACCATTACCTCGACCTTCCGCACGGACATTCTGGACGAAGGCGATCATTATCTGATGCAGGCGGAGCTGCCGGGCTTCAACAAGGACGATATTGACATCGACATCAACGGCGAATGCCTGACCGTTCGCGCAAAGCATGAGGAGAAGAAGGACGAAAAGGACAAAAAGAACAACTTTGTTCGTCAGGAGCGCGTGTTCGGCGCCTTTGCAAGATCCTTTGACATCTCCGGCATCGACGCGGAGAGTATCTCCGCCAAGTACGAAAACGGCGTTCTCGAATTGGTACTGCCCAAAGAAAAACCGAAGGCTGCCAACGGCAAGAAAGTCTCGATCCTCTAACTTGCTTTCTTTTCTTTCACGTGAAAGAAAAGAAACAAAAGAAAGCGTAGATAATTCAGAGCTTTCTGCAACGACCAACTTCTCAGGAACAGGGGAACTTCTCCTGTTCCTCTTTCTTTCGCGAGAAAGAAAAGAAAGCATAGATCTAGACGCTAGCGCCAAACATCCGCGATCATATGGATGCACTACAAAATCAGTATTCTGAGATCAAGTAAGACTCGGCGGAAACCTCTACTACATATAGCATGTTGTCTGGTATACTAAAGCAAACGAAACAAACGGTTCACCATCCATGATTGAGTAGGCAAATTGACAAATTCATCAGGAGTCGAATACATCCTTTGCCAAAAATTGCTCTGACATTTGGAAAGAAGAAAATCATGAATAGAAATATCAATGAAAATGTATTTAAAGCTTGTATGGCGGAATTGCTGGACAATCTAAATGATCTTTATGAGCAAGATACCAGGAGTGAGTTTTTTGACGGAAAATTTTTGGCTTATTACGAGGTCTTTAGTACGCTTCAAGGAGAAATTGAAGGATTTGGAATTGATCTGAAAGAAGTCGGTTTGGACTTTGATGTAGATAAAATCACATCGTACCGAAAAGAGTAACCATACAAACAATAAAGGAAACCTATGAAACGCTCTTTTTCCCCCGTTCTGCAAGAAAATTTCTCTTATTCTCATGCTCATTCTGCCAAATGTGCTTCTTCTATCCTCCGTTCTGCAAGAAATTTTTCCCACCCACAATCGACCGATAAGCCTGCCATCGGCAGGCCAGATGCCGATACCCCAGAACGCGCTTGTATCTAACCAACGCCAGCCCTAAAAGGCCGACTTCTTTTGTTATACTGATTTCCGATGTGCATGTTGGAATTGCGGCAAGAGTTTTTGTTTCCCGTCGCGAAGCAAAAAACGCAGGCGTAGCCGGCAGCTACGTCAAGTTTTAGCGACAAAGACGGGGAGCAAAAATGCTGGCGCAAAACAGCAGGCATATCGGAAACCAGTATTATTTTCTTTGTCGCGCCGCCGAGCGCGGCGAAAAGGAAATCCTCTCTGTCAAAAAGCACTCCAACCTCCCCGCATATCAAAAACCATCCTCGTTTTTTCCCACGCAAAAAAAGCCTTCCGCCTCCGAAAAGCTGCATCCGTGCCCTGTTATTCTGCTTTTTTCGCGTATGTCGTTTGAAAAAGATTTTCTATTTTATGATCCGCTTGATGTCCGCGCCGAGTCCCAATAGCTTCTGGTCAAGGAATTCGTAGCCGCGATCGATGTACTCAATATTATGGATGGTGGAAACACCCTTTGCCGCAAGCGCCGCCACGATCAAGGATGCACCCGCGCGCAGATCGGTCGCATGCAGCTCCGCACCCTTGAGCTGGAGCACGCCCTTCACCTTGGCCATGCGCCCCTGCAAACTGATGGAAGCCCCCATCCGACGCAGCTCTTTGACATGGTTGAACCGATCCTCGAAGATGTTTTCGTTGATCGTTGACAGTCCGTTGGCCATGGTCAGATATGCCATCATCGGCTGCTGCAAATCCGTCGGGAAACCCGGGTAGGGCATGGTCTTGACGTTGACGCTGCGCGGCCGCTCGGTCGCCATTACGCGCAGATAAAAATCGCGTCCGTCGTCGCCGTCGATCACCCGCGCGCCGCTCTCCATCAGCTTTGCGGAGATGGCCTCCATGTGCGTTGGAATGATATTTTTAATCACCACGTCGCCCCGCGTCGCGGCTGCCGCAACCATGAACGTCCCCGCCTCAATTTGGTCGGGGATCACCGAATAGGCGCAGCCGTGCATGTTCGGCCGTCCGCTGATACGAATCATGTCCGTACCGGCGCCCTTGACGTTTGCACCCATCATATTCAGGAAGTTTGCCACGTCAACCACATGCGGCTCCTTGGCGACATTTGAAAGAACCGTCTGTCCTTCCGCGCGGCACGCCGCCATCATGACGTTAATCGTCGCGCCGACGGACACCACGTCAAAAAAGATCTCCGCGCCGACAAGCTTCTTTGCCCGCGCGCGCACCATGTTGCGCTCCGTATCGATCTCGACCTCCGCGCCCAGCGCCTGCATTCCCTTGATGTGCTGGTCTATGGGACGCGCGCCGATCAGGCAGCCGCCCGGCAGGGGGATATCCGCTTCGCCGTAACGTCCCAGCAGCGCGCCCAGCAGATAGTAGGACGCACGCATGGAGCTCATCTCCGGAAAGGTCGCGCCGGTGGTTCTGATCGTCGTTGGATCAATCTTCATGCAGTCGCCTTCGGTAAAGTCTACCGTAGCGCCAAGACCGGCCAATATCTGCTGCAACGTGTATACGTCGTGGATATGCGGCAGATTTTCGAGTATGCAAGGCTCGCCCGCGAGGATTGCCGCGGGGATAATGGCTACGGCCGCATTTTTTGCGCCGCTGATGGTGACGGTGCCTTCCAGACGTTGTCCGCCATGAATAGAATACCATTGCTTCTGCATACAAAATCTAATATAGCCGAAATTACTTCATTCGTCAACGTTTCCGACGCGATCCGCCGCGCTTAATATTTTTAAAAGCATTCCCTCTTTACATCATATATAATTACAATGTAACAATACTATTTTTTATTGCAATGTGTATAACTGGGGGGATACTGTGGATAACTTTGCCTGTTTCCATATTTTTGCTGTGGAGAAATGGTGCGTTTTTGCCCTCTTTCCGTGTGGAAAAGTTCTTTGCGGCGGTTTTTCATCACAACCCATTCCAAAAGCGGCGGAGCGCACGGTATCTTTGCCGCCGCTCCGCCATCGTTCAAGAAAAGAAGGTCGCGCAGTTGTTTCCCTGCGAAAAATCATAAAATACCGTTCCGTCCTTTTCCAGCGCAAACGTATAATCCAGCATGCTGATCTCGCGCATGGCAAACACGTTCTTGTTTGGGTAATAGACCAGAATCGGAATGCCGCTCGGCGTTTCTGTCAGATATGCTGCGACGTACAGGGTATTGCGCAGCAGGAACTCTTTTGCCTTATCGTTTTCAAACGGCATTTTCGTGCCGATCGGGAGCCTGTACTGACGCACTCGATCATCCACGTTATACATCAGCAGCGGAACAAAATCCGCTTCCCGCAGCCAATCCTCCGCCAGCCAGCGATCACCCATCAGCGCTTTGACGGAGAGCTTCTCCCCCGTGACCGCATCGAGCAAACCGTGTTCGCCGATCATGATCTTTCCCGCGACCTGCGCGTCGTACAGCTCGGCCGCGACGTCGCGCAAAAAGGTCGAAATATGCTCCTTTGTCTTTGACAGTGTTTCTCTCTTTTGCGCAATGCGCTCCAGCGTCAGACCAGGCAGAAAGCGCGTCCAATACATCCCGGTACTGCCGCGCATCCGTGACGAGATGATGTTTTCGTGCCCCAGCGCAAGCACAAAGATTCGGAAGTCAACAAAGCTGTCCGCATCCGCCGCCCAGCGCTTTTGCAATTCCCGCAGCGCATCGACGCCCGCGGTCTCCGCCATCTCCCGCGCTTCCAGCGGCAAAGAGATCTCCGGCACATCCTCAAAGAAGTACAGATACTCCTGCAATGTTTGATAGTCGCCCTCGTTCTCCGCGGCTTCCTTCCAGAGCAGTTCGTCAATCCGGCAGGTCACATGCAGTTCGCCGTCTTCCGCGCTGATGGCTTCTACCGATTTCAGCAGCTCGTCATCCTTCGCGTCAATCGTATACGTCAGCAGCTTCTTGTCAAGTCCCAGCTTATCAAAGAGCTTTTCTGCATCAAGGGAAATCAATTTTCCAAGACGAAGCTTTCCGACGGTCAACGTCAAACTGCCGTTGTCAAATGCCAGCGTCGCTCGCGCTTGCAGCGGAACCGGTAGAAATTCGAACGCCTTGCCTTGCAGATTGATCCCGATTCCGTCCTTTGACAGCTCGATGCCAACGCCCTCCAGCGATATGGGATAGTCCTTCAGCAGCGACGGATCCTCCAGTGCAGCAGCCACGCCGTGCTGCTCGGCAATGAACCAAAGATCGGTTTTGTCCAGCCTGCCGTCAAAGACGTCCGCGTTTTCCATGAAGGTATAGCGCTCCTCGGCGGTCATCGGTTCGGCAGCCAGCATCTTTTCCGGATCGTCGGAAGAAAAACCGAGCGTGAACAGATACAGGACTGCCAGCAGCAGCAAGGCGATCGGCAGCAGTAAAATGACCAGCAGGACGGTTAACAAGGGATGCCGTTTTTTTCTCGTTTTCTCCATTGCGATTCCTCTCTTTCCTGATATACGCAGTTTTTCAGCGCATTGCTTCAGCACAGTTTTTGAGTTGTTCCTTTACAAACGCATAACGCTGCATGACGGAAACGGCCACGTTTCCCGCCGTGATAAGCCGTTCAAAATCCGGAATCGACCGCCACGCCGCGTTGACTGTTTCGCCTGCAAGCAAAACCAACTCCTTTTCCGCGGCGTTGGAACGCGCCAGATAACAGTCAATGAACGCGCTGGGTTCGCGGAACGTTCCAAGCAACGTCAGCGCGGCGGGATCGACCCGTATGCCCGTCTCCTCCCATAGCTCCCGCGCCGCGCCCGTGCGGCTTTCCTCTCCGGCGATTACGGAGCCGGCGGTGTTTTCCCAAAGATTTGGCTCGGACTCCTTCTCCGGAGAACGAAGCGTTGTAAGCAGCTCGCCCTTCTGATTCAGCGTCCAGATGCTCACCACGATATGATACGCGCCCTCCGGAAGCGCCGTTCCGCGCACATGCGTCTGCCGCAGCGGTATTCTGTTTGCGTCATATAGATCCCAAAACTCCATTTGCTGTTTCCTCTCGATTGCAATGATTTGCTGGAAATGTGGTTTTATTATACTACGGCTTGCGCTTCTTTTGTATTGGAATGTGCGATAATTTGCGCATAGTTTTTTCGCTTAGGCGCGGGAAAGAAAACGATATTGGTTTCTGATGCGCGACAAAGAAAATGTTACTGGCGTCTGATGCGCCGGTAGGGTGGAAAGTTTTTTGGCAGCGGGGGCCTTACTTTTCTTTCGCGCTCGGCGGCGCGACAAAGAAAAGTAACAAAAGAAGTCGGCCTCTAGGGCTGGCGTTGGTCAGATGCTTTCGTATCCTGGGGTATCGGCATCTGGCCTGCCGTTGGCAGGCTTATCGGTCGGTGGAATGTGGGAAAAAGATCTTGCGGAACGACTTTCTTTTCTTTCGCGAGAAAAAAAGAAACAAAAGAAAGCGTTGATAACTTCGGTTGAAATATAAAAATACGGGTTTATTTTATGACAGTGACAGGCAGAAGAAAGTAAATTTACTTCTGAATTTCCATTGTCACATGCCTCCTTTTGCCAAGCTTTTACGGAGAGATTGCCAATTCACGAAAATGTATCAACGAAGAAGTTTCAGGCAGAACCAAATAAACTTCTCACTCAATCCCCTTTGCCACATGCCTCTTTTTGCCAAGCTTTTTCTGCAGAGAAAAAGCGGGGGAAAAAGCGGGGTTTCTTTACAGATTTTATTTGGAATGCTATGATGAACGCAAATCGGAGCTACAAAGGAAAAAACCGAATTTGGAGGTACTTATGGAACAATCTTATTATGAACAAGCTTGCAATTCCAATCCAGCAATAGAAGAACACCAGCGTCGCGCGACAACCCCTCTGGTGTTGGGTATTATCAGTTGTGTTGTGCTGTGGTATCCCATCGCATGTATTGCGGGGATCATTTGCAGCGCGATCGGACTGAAGCAGAGCATGAGCAACCGCAGCTTTGCCATTTCCAATCATCTGGTGGAATGCGGTCAGAACAAGGGCGCTTTCATCACAAGCCTGATTGGATTGATCCTTTCGATCCTGATTACTATTTTCTATATGATCCTGTTTGCATTGGTGGGCTGGGCCTTTTCCGCTTTCGCTTCAAACGGCGGCGTGGCTTCTTTTTCCTCCATTTTGTCGATGATCGGGTAACGCCATGCTGCCTACATTACATGTTTTCGGGCTGACATTGCCCACATTTGGAATCATGATGCTGTGCGGGATGATTTCCGCGTTCGTTTTGATGCTGTACACGCACAAGTTCTCCATATTTAATGAGGATGATATTCTCTCCTGCGCGCTGTGGGCAATCATTCTCGGTATGTTGGGCGCAAAAATTCTGTATTGGATCGTGGAGCTGGATGCTATTATCGCCGATCCCTCTTATCTTGTGCACACGTTGACGTCGGGCTTTGTTTTTTACGGTGCATTGATCGGCGGTGTTATAGGCGTTATGCTTCACTGCACTCGAAAAAAGCAACCGTTCTTTGCATACTGCGACCTGTTCGCGCCAAGCTTTGCCATTGCGCAGGCATTTGGAAGGATCGGTTGTTTTCTTGCGGGATGCTGCTACGGTTCTCCGTCCGAATGCGCAATCGCCGTCACCTACCCTGCCGGTATCGGAAGTGCTGCGCCAAGCGGCGTTCCCCTTCTCCCCACACAGTTGATGGAAAGTGCATTCTTAATGCTTCTCACCGTCGCACTCATTTTAATTCTGCGGAAAAGGAAAACCTTCGGCACGGTGTTCGGGTGGTATCTTGTGCTATATGGCGTCTGGCGCTTCGTGATTGAGTTTTTCCGTTCAGATGACCGCGGGGCGGTTGGCGGACTTTCCACCTCCCAATTCATCGGTATTTTTGTGGTGCTCGCCGGACTTGCCGTCTTGTTTCTTGCAGCAAAGAATCTGCTCAAGGGACATGCAGACGACACCTGCAACAAAGCGGAGACAATAGAAAGCACAGACGAAAATGTTTCACATGAAACATTTTCTACGGATCACAATGACAGCAATACCAATGTTTCACGTGAAACAAAACAGGACGAACAAAATTGATAAAGAATTGTTTCACGTGAAACAATCCGTCACACGATTAAAAACAGATAAATATCACAAAAGAACCTCCGCGCAAGCGTTTGCCGGAGGTTCTTCTTTTTGACGAATGAAACCTTTCATCTAAGTGAAACGAAACATGCCACTGTATGATCTGTTATAGATTATTGATAAAATAAAAACGGACTATCTTTCGATAATCCATTGGATTCGTTTTCTTCTCCATTTTACTGACTTTTCTTTCCTTTGAAATAAAAATGTCAGCCTATGATACAGTCATAAATATGCTGCAAATCCTCTTTGGAAAAATATTCAATCGTGATCTTTCCCTTTTTCTCGTCACCGGTGATCTTCACCTTGGTGCTGAGCTTTTCACGAAAATTCTTTTCGGCATCCGCAAGCGCCGGTGTCTGCGCGCCTTCTTTCTTCGTCGCAGTTTTTTTGACCTTTCCGCTCTCCAAGTTTTTGATGCGAGATTCAAGCGAACGAACTGAGTAACCCATTCGAATGGATTCCTCCGCGAGCAATGTTTGCTTTTCCTTGCCGGAAACGCCGGCAATCGCACGGCCGTGACCGGCGGAAAGACGTCCGTCCTTTACCATCTCCAATACATTCTCCGGCAGATTTAAAAGGCGCAGGCTATTCGCAACAGCAGGACGGCTCTTTCCGATTCGTTCAGAAACCTCCTCCTGCGTCATATCATGCTGCTGCATCAAAAATTTAATTGCGGCAGCTTCTTCGATCGGGTTCAAGTTCTCGCGCTGAATATTTTCAATCAGCGCGACCTCGCGCATTTTTTCCTCGTTATAATCGACTGTAATGACGGGTACCTGCTGTAATCCGGCGATCCGTGCGGCACGAAAACGTCTTTCACCAGCAATGATGGTATAGCGACTTCCATTTTTTTTAACGATGAGCGGCTGTACGATTCCGTGCTGTTGAATGGAGGCGGCAAGCTCGTTGAGCGCGTCAGTGTCAAAGCTCTTTCGCGGTTGATCTCGATTGGTATCGATATCACGAACGTTGACCTCCAGTACGGAGCCTTTCTTTTCTTCTTCCTCCATGCTGATATCCGTTAATGGATCCAGCAGCGCGTCAAGACCGCGCCCCAATCCTGTTTTCATCTTCCCCGCCATTTAAGCTTCCTCCTTTTCAAGAAGTTCCTTCGCCAGCTGCATATATGCAATCGACCCCGCGCTGTTCTCGGCATATTTGATGATTGGTAAACCAAAGCTTGGCGCTTCGGAAAGACGGACGTTTCTCGGAATGATTGTGCTGTATACCTTGGATTTAAAGAATTTTTTTACTTCCTCCACCACCTGCACAGAAAGATTCGTTCTGGCGTCAAACATCGTTAGAACAACACCCTCCACGTCAAGCCCCGGATTTAAACTCTTTCGAACCAGCTTAACGGTATTCATTAAAAGTGACAGCCCTTCCAACGCATAAAATTCGCATTGGATCGGTACCAGCAGCGTCTGCGCCGCCGTGAGCGCATTAAGCGTCAATAGTCCGAGTGATGGTGGACAGTCAATAAAAACATAATCAAAATCATCCTCGATGCCGGTTAACGCATTCTTCAATACCTGCTCTCTTGCCAACACATTGACCAACTCAACCTCGGCGCCCGCAAGCTTGATATGTGATGGGATCAACGATAATCCATCCATACAGGTAGAAATCATAACATCTTTAACCGTCATGTCTTCAATCAGAAGCTCATAAACCGATTTTTCAATTTTAGTTTTGTCGATCCCGAGTCCGCTTGTGGTATTACCCTGCGGATCCGCATCGATCAAAAGCACACGTTTTCCTTCGTTTGCGATACATGCGCTTAAGTTGACAGCGGTCGTTGTCTTTCCAACGCCGCCCTTCTGATTTGCAATTGCAATAATTTTTGCCATTTACATGCACCTCACGGTTTGTTTCTTTCTTCTTTTTCACGAGAAAAAGAAGAAACAAGAAAAAGCGAAGATAACTCGAAGTTGGCCTATGGTTCAAGGTTTGCCTTTCTTCCTTTTCACAAGAAAAAGAAGAAACAAGAAAAAGCGAAGATAACTCGAAGTTGGCCTATGGTTCAAGGTTTGCCTTTCTTCTTTTTCACGAGAAAAAGAAGAAATAAGAAAAAGCGAAGATAACTCGAAGTTGGTTTGTATTTCAAGGTTCCCATTTTCTTTCTCATATTATAAAAATAAGAAAAAAATGGGATTTTTACTTATAATAATAAGCAAAAACAGGAAAACGCTTTTTCTCAAAGCACATATTAAAACTGCGAATAGATCCGCACCGGCACAATCAGATAGAAATACGCTTCTCCCTGCACCGGTCGCACGACGCACGGGCTGATTGGTGATGTGAAATCCATGTAGATTTTTTCATCCTCTATATTCTTTAAAATATTCATACAATACTTCGGATTAAAAGCAATTTCAATGTCCTCTCCGTTGATCTGTACATCGATCTCCTCGTGGATATTGCCGACAAAGCTGTTTGCGATGATCTGAAGCTTGTCGTCATGAAGCCTTATGATGATGTTGTTGTTGCCTTCGCGCGCCATAAGCTGCGCGCGGTCAATGCTCTCAATCATTTCCTTTCGATCAACGAGTACGCGCGTTTTATAGGAGGTCGGTAAAATCTGCTTGTACTTGATATAGTCGCCGTCAAGCAAACGCGCCACCAGACAGGTATGCCGAATATCAACCTTCACATGCGTTCTTGTAAAGGTCAACTCCGCTTCCTCCTCTGTTTCATCCATCATATGCGCAATCTCTACCATGGATTTTCCGGGAACAACGATCTGCTTTTCCGGTACAGGCGACGTTAACGGAACAGAACGCATCGCAAATTGATAGGCGTCCGTCGCAACGATATTAAAATTCTCACCAAGCTCCAGCAACGCGCCCGTCAGGATCGGTTTACTTTCGTCCTGCGCTACAGCAAAAACAGTCTGCAATATCATATCGCGGCAGGCTGTTCGGTCGAGCTTCACTGTAAAATGATCTCCGGTAAACTTCATTTCCGGAAACTCCTCCGTCATCTCCAACACCTGCATACTGCTCTTGGCTCTGCCGCAGGAAATGTTGATCGAATTCCCGTCCAAACGAACCTGTGCAATAGCGTCGGGCAGCTTCCGAACAACCTCGCAGAAAAACTTGCCCGGCAGCAGCACTTTGCCTTCTTCTTCTACCGTTGCCGGGATGAAGCATTCCTTTTGCATCATCAAATCAGAGCAAAGCAGACGTACGCCGTCTTTTCTTGCTTCGAGCAGCACGCCGTCGAGTATCGGCATGGTGGTGCGAACCGGCAGCGCCTTGATTGCGGAAAGCACGCCGGCAGTCAGTTCCTTTGAATCAATGTAGAAATTCATTTCATTCGTCTCCTTCTTGAGGTCGGTCTAGGTTTTCCACCGTCATGTTATCCACATGCGCTTCACGCAGCCGAGCGTGTTATGTTAATAGTATTACAGGAGCATCCGCCGTAGTGGAGCGGAAAGTGTGGAAAACTGGGTTTTGGCAAGCAGCGCCCGCGATTTTGGCGTGGGCAACCGTGTGGAAACCGCTTGGGTCAATTTGGGACTTATCCACTTGCTCCCTGCACTCCACACGACGCACATTTCTTCCACACGCAATCCACATTTTTATCCCCCTCTTTTTCCCGCTTTTTCTCTGCAGAAAAAGCTTGGCAAAAAGAGGCATGTGGCGACAGGGTTGGTGTAACAATATACTTCTTCCGCCTGTTACTTGGTGTAATAAGAAAAGAGCAGGAGCGATTAAAGTATGCGCCGATGCTTCTTCTATAAAAGAAGTATGGGTATCAGTAAAGCAAAAAAACGGAAAACTCGGAGTTATCTTCGCTTTCTTTTGCTTCCTTTTCTTTCTCGTGAAAGAAAAGAAATACAGCCGCTTTCAAGAAGAAATTATACAGAAGAAAACGAAAAGCCGGAAAACCCGGAATTATCTTCGCTTTCTTTTGTTTTCTTTTCTTTCTTGCGAAAGAAAAGAAATACAGCCGCTTTCAAGAAGAAATTATACAGAAGAAAACGAAAAGTCGGAAAACCCGGAGTTATCTTCGCTTTCTTTTGCTTCCTTTTCTTTCTCGTGAAAGAAAAGGAAGTCAGCGCATGCGTTTTTTGATATCCTCGATGACGGAAGCGAACTTTGCGTCCTTTTCGGCCATATCGGTAATCTTTTTACAAGCGTTGATGGCGGTGGTGTGGTCGTTGCGTTCGAATAAATAGCTGATACGCTTGTAGGGAAGGCTCAATAAATCGTGGCAAAGGAACATGGCGATCTGACGCGGCATTACGATCTCGCGGTCGCGGCGTTCGGAATCCATGCTTTCGATGGAAATGGAATAATATTCCGCCACCGTTTCCTTGATGAGCTGCGGCGTTACCTCGCGCTTTTTCACTTCGGGGAGAATATCCTTGAGCGCTTCGGCGGTAAGATCGAGCGTCAACGGCCGTCGCTTCAAACGGGCGTAAGCGACAACGCGTGTGAGACATCCCTCCAGCTCACGAATATTGGAATGCACATGCTCGGCGATGAATTGAATGATGTCGTCGTTTACGTCTTGGGAATCGATACGGGCGCGGTTTCGCAAAATGGCGATCCTTGTTTCGATGTCCGGCGGCTGAATATCCGCGATCAAGCCCCATTCAAAACGGGAGCAGAGACGTTCCTCCAGTCCGGCAATCTCCTTGGGGGGGCGGTCGGAGCTGATGATGATCTGTTTGTTGGCGTTGTGGAGGGTGTTGAAGGTATTAAAAAATTCCTCCTGTGTGGATTGCTTTTTGGCGATAAACTGTACGTCGTCCACCATCAACAGATCCACATTGCGATAACGCTTGCGAAAATCGAGCCGCTTATCGTCTTGAATGGCGGTAATCAGCTCATTGGTAAAGGTTTCGCTGGTAACATACATCACGCGCGCGGCAGGATTGATGTCCTTGACATAGTGGCCGACGGCGTGCATCAGGTGCGTTTTGCCAAGACCCACGCCACCGTAGATAAACAGCGGATTGTAGGCGGTACCGGGCTTCATGGCAACAGCCTGCGCAGCCGCGTGCGCGAAATGATTCGAGGAACCGACCACGAAGGTTTCGAAGGTGTATTTGGGATTGAGCGTATAGGCGCCCTCCGGTTCGGTTCCGTTGTTTTCCACATACCGGTCGCGGTCGGCAGGAAGCACGAGCAGCACATCCAATATGGAAGCGTTGGCTTTCTTGGCGGACGACACAAGCATATCGAAATAAAAATCCTGCAATGTCTTTTGGATATCCGGCGAGGGAACCTGCAGGACAAGCGTATTATTCTGTATGGCAAGCGGTTCGATCACGTCGATCCACGCATTGAAAGAAAGACCCGTCATTTGTGGACGGATGTTCTCTCGCGCAGAAGTCCAGACCGACTGTAATTGTTCCATCTATTTGCTATTCCTCCCCATTACGTCTTGATTATCATACCAAACGAAACCGACGATTACAAGAATT
This sequence comes from uncultured Oscillospiraceae bacterium, assembly GCA_964636685.1. GTDB lineage: Bacteria > Bacillota > Clostridia > Christensenellales > CAG-138 > CAZWUK01. The sequence continues at coordinate 17,644 of CAZWUK010000011.1, read as the reverse complement.
TCAAATTTTACAAATCCCCAAAAAAGGAAGAAAAGGACGGCATTAAAGCGGGTTTTTCCACAGAAACAACAACATATTGTGGATAACTTTTTTTCGATCCCCACATGTCGTTACAAAAAAGGAATAAAACAATTTTGTGTAAAAAAAGATAGTATTTGCAGCCGCAGACCTAAAAAAGGGAAAAGGAGCGATCGGGAAAGGAAAAAGCGGCGCAATTGCCGCTTTTTTAAAAAAACACTTCGATTCTATTCCACCTTGACCCAGAAGCCGCCCATGCGTGTACGGATAAATCTCGTAAAGCCGGGCAAATGCGCGGGCGTTTGCGGACTGTAATTGCCGGGCACCGCCAGGATACGAACGCGTTCGCGCCCCTGCATGCAGTCGCCCTCGAGATACGGGGAACCGTCGTCTGCGATAAGACGAACAAAGTGCGCGCCCGGGAAGATATGCGGAAACGGATTCTGAACCGGTGTTTTGGCGGTGGAAACCGGCGTTTCGAGCAGTGTGTCAACAGCGTGGTTCCAAACGGCTCTGGACGCGGTTTCGGTTTGCTGTGCCGGCGGATCTGCGGCGGCGCGCTCCTGACGGCGCTCGTCACGGCGCGGTAACGATTCGGCAAGCGTGGACAGCTCCGGTTCGTCGGGCTTTTCACGCTGAACCTCCGCAAAAACGGCGTCGGCGCGTTTGAGAAGCGCGGCAAAAGAGGCGGCGTCTGCGGCCGTATCGGCGACGGTAGGTGTTTTACCGACAGGGAGCGGCGCGTTGAGAACGGAAAATTCCGTGTCGCTTGCTGTTGCTCCGAGCGGTTCCGGCGGCGCTTTTTGGACGGTCGGTAAAGTCTGTGCCGCGTATGCTGTATCGACGGACGGAGGATATTCCGGCAGCGGCGGATGCAGCTGCGAAAAATCCCGCTTGTGCTTGACTGCGGCGCGAAGCGTTTCTGCCTTGAACACTTGACGCTCCTGCTCCGCGGTGCTGTGCTCCCCCTGTGGCACGGTCGTGGAAGCTTTCTTTTCCGGCGCTTCGAGGAAGCTGGGCTCCGGCGGAGCGGCTGCGTCAGCTATGGGCTGCTGTGGCGTCAGGGGGGCGGCCGTCTCAGCGACGGCGCGGTCAAAGAGCGCGCGTTCCGCCGTTGTGACGGGGTCACGCGCCGGCGGTGGCGGAGCGCCTGTGGACGTGGATGCGCCGGTGCGCGGTGCGACAGAAGCCGCGGCACGCTCCGGCAATCTGCCGCCGGGATGGAGATATTCAACCGTCGGCTGCCACGGCGGCGGCTCGTTGCGCACGCTGTTCGTCGGAATCACACGATTTTCGGGCGGCGGAACGCGCAGGGAGAGCTCCTGCTGGGCGGCGCGGAAGGTGAGAAGTCGTCTTCGAATGTCCTCCGCTGTAATGGCGGCGTTCCGGGCGGCGCCGTAACAGAGCAGCGTTCCGCCATCGTGCACGGCGACGGCGCTGATCTGTCCCGCAATGGCGATCGGCGCGCCGATGCTGCCGGCAGCGCTTGCGTTGTCAGACAGGACGATGACCTGACCGCGCATGGGTCGTTTTAGCGTCAGATCCGCCACGCCGTCTTTAACCCGTGCATGACCGACCGTTTTACCGTCAATGGTTTTGAGGGGGATGAACTCGAGTGAAACCATGCTGTTCTCCTTCTTTTCCTGCGCTCGTCCGACCTTACGGGTATGCGCTAAGAACGTATTTCTTTGGCAGTTCTATTGTATTCGTCCGTTTTGGCGTGTATGATGGTGGTGCTAAAAAAGCTGGGAGGTTCTGTATGACTGTATGGCTTGCCATCCTGCTGGGGTTTGTGCAGGGGCTTTGTGAATTTTTGCCGGTGTCGTCAAGCGGGCATCTGCTGCTGCTGACGCATCTGTTCGGCGTAGACGAAGGCGCGCTGTTTTTCACGCTGATGCTGCATATTGGCACGCTTGTGGCGGTCTTGATCGTTTATTGGAAAACGGTATGGAACCTTGTCAAGCACCCGTTCCAAAGAACGGTTGGCATGCTGCTGTTGGCGACCGTGCCTACGGTCATTATTGCGATCCTCTTCAAAAAGGTTGGCCCGTTTGAAGCATTTTATACCGCGGCCGAGGCAGGGGATTATCTTGGTGTGTGTTTCCTTTTGACCAGTGTGATCCTTGTGCTGGCGGATGTGCTGGCACGCCCCAGAGAGCAGCAGCACAAACTCAAGGACGTCGCGGTCAAGGACGCGCTCATCATCGGTACCATGCAGGGGATTGCGGTGCTGCCGGGTGTTTCCCGCTCCGGCTCGACCATTGCCGGCGCGCTGTTTTCGGGATTGAACCGCAAGGCGGCGGCGGACTTTTCGTTCCTGATGTCCATCATTGCCATCGTTGGCGGCGCCGTGCTGGAAATACCGGACGCGATTGAGTCTGGGATCGCGGGGCTGAATTTCTTTCCCGTTGTTGTCGGCATGATTGTTGCGGGCGTTACGGGCTATTTTGCCATTCGCTTTATGCTCATGGCGGTGAAGAAAAAGAAGCTCTGGGGCTTTGCCATCTACACGGCGGTGCTGGGCTTGTTTGTTATCGTGATGCAGCTTCTCGGCAAATGGTAACCTACTTCTTTTTCATGAGAAAAAGAAGTAGGCAAGAAAAAGCAATGTGGCAATGGGGAAATGGTTTAATAACAAACATTTTTCTGCCTGCTGCGTTCAAAATTAGAGAATCTGAAAAACAGGCATGGAGCAAACCGGTTATATATTCAACCTTTTTTCTGTTCCCATCATGACGGCATGCAAGCCGAAGTAATCTACGCCTTCCATTATTTTCTAGCGAAAGAAATGGAAGGCGTTCCTCGTTCTGCAAGATCTTTTTCCCACATTCCATCGACCGATAAGCCTGCCAACGGCAGGCCAGATGCCGATACCCCAGGATGCGTTTGTATCTGACCAACGCCAGCCCTAGAGGCCGACTTCTTTTGTTACTTTTCTTTGTCGCGCCGCCGAGCGCGAAAGAAAAGTAAAGCCCTCTCTGCCAAGACGCTTGCCAACCTACCCGCACATTCAAAACCGATATTGTTTTCGTCTTGCATCACAGGAAGCAATCACCAATTGCGCGAACGGGTTTCACAAGAACCGCTCGCGCTTTTTTGTTGCGCTCAAAAAAGTTGCTGTTACAGGCATGCAAACGGCAAGGAAGATGTGCGGATATGAGAAATCGTGCCCTGTCATATTTTCTGTTATTTTCCGGCTTTTTGCACAGAAAGCAAAGAAGGGTTGACTTTCTGCAAAAAGCCTTGCTAAAATAAAATATACAATTTGTTGTGCTTTTCCTTGCACTTTGTTTTTGATTCTTCGCAACACTTTGCGGAAACAGGACAATTGATTAAAAGCGCAGACGAAAACCGTGGGTTTCCGCCTGATATTCTTTTTCTCTTTTCGGCAGGTATGCCGTTTATGATAGAAGGTGTCTTTTTCTTTGGCACCGTGCTTTTGGGAAAAGAACGGGTAATGTAAGAAAGTGAGGGTACAAATGAATCATGTAACAACAATCGATCTTGTCATTGTCGCGCTCTATATGCTTTTTATGCTGGGCATTGGGCTGTATTTTGTCAAACGGATCAAAAACGGCGGTGATTTCTATGTTGCGGGGCGGTCGCTGGGGCCGATGACGCTTGCCGCCACCGTCTGCGCCACGATCATCGGCGGCAGCGCCATGATGGGCAGAGGCGGTATCAGCTACACGAGCGGAATGCGCTCGGTTGCCATCGCCATCCCCTATCTTCTCGGCATGTTTGTGTTTTCCGGCATTTCGGGCAGAATTGAAGAAGTGGGTCGTACGCGCGGCGTCTCCTCCATTCCGGAGCTGATCGAGCTGCGCTATGGAAAAAACGTCAAATACCTGATCGCGGCGCTGATCGGGTACACCATGATGGCGACAGTCGCCTCACAGGTGTCCGCCACCGCGACGATTTTCCGCATGATCGGCGGCGAAATCGGCATTACCTATGAGATGGGCGCGATCATCGCCACCCTGATATTTATCGCGTATACTGCGGCGTCGGGTCTGTTCGGCGTCGTTTACACGGACGTCGTGCAGTTTTTCATGCTGCTGTTGTTCGTTTATATTCTGCTGCCGGGGATGAGTATTGGAAAGCTCGGCGGTCTTTCCGAGCTGATTCGCAATACGCCAAGTGAATTTTTCCAAATGAAGCTCGACGGGGAGCTGATCGGCATGATCATGACCAATCTGGTCTTTACCATGGCGGGCGCCGAGATGTGGCAGCGCGCGTTTGCGGCAAAGAGCAAAAAGGCGGCGACAAAAGGCATGTTCTGGGGAACGTCGGTATATGCGCTGACGATCCTTGTCACACTGGGGCTGGGGCTTGCGGCAAGACAGCTGTATCCCAACATCGTCGAGGAATTCGGCACCGCGGACGCGGTGATCCCGACGATGGTGATTCGCGTACTGCCCATCGGCATCACGGGACTGACCCTTGCGGGGTTGCTTTCCGTGATGATGTCGAGCGCGGACAGCTATCTTTTGATCTCCACGCAGACGTTTGTCTCTGACATTTGGAAAACGCGAAAGCCGGATCTGTCCGAAAAAACGGAGCTTCGTATCTCACGCGTACTGACGGTCGTTCTGGCGCTTGGCGCGATGGTGATTGCGCTGTACATCAAAAACGCCTACGACGCGCTGATGTTTGCGTGGACATTCTATGCAGCGTCCGTGGGACTGCCCGCCGTTGCGGCGCTCTACTGGAAAAAAGCGACGAAGGCGGGGATTGTGTCCAGTATTCTGACGGGCTTTTTCGTGAGCATTTTGTGGAAGCTTCTGGGACAGCCGTTCAATCTCGGCGCAGCCGTTCCCGGATCGATTGCGTGCGGTATCGTACTGGTCGCGGTGAGCCTGTGCACTTACAAAAAACATCCCGCGCCGATGGCGTAAAGGACGTACAAATAAGCAACCGCCCCGGCCTATGCGCTGGGGCGGTTTGCTTTGACGGTATTCGGGAAACGTTTATTTACGGTATCCGCATTTCGGGCAAACGCCGTTTTCATTGAGCGCGATTCCGCACAGCGGGCAGCGATCGATCTCTTTGCGGGCGCTGAATTCTTCCGAAGCAGCGTTGACGCCGCTGGTAAAGGTCAGCTTTGCGATGTTGAGCTTGTCCTTCAGCAGCGAGTAGACGATCTTTATCATTCCCTCCACGGTCATTGTCTCTTTTGTGACGACCAAACGGCACGCGGGATAGGCTGTTGCAAGCTCCGTCTGGAACGCGGGCCCCTTCATCTTGTTGGTGGGGGCGCCGTCCTTGATGCCCTGCGCTTCATAAACGCTTAAAATCGCGGGCAGCAGCGGATCGTCCTCCCGCAAAATCAGCGCATGGTCAAAATTCTTCAGAACCTCCCAAGCGGTCTTTTGTATCTCGTTGCAGGGGAACACCATATTGACGCCCGGTTCAACGGAATCCTCGACCTCGATCGTCAAAATGCCCGTATGACCGTGCAGGTACTGTGCCTCGCCCTTAAAACCGTAGAATCGATGTGCATATTGCAGGTCCAGTTTCGTAATGCTTCTCATAAAAGTACCCCATATTTTCATATATTTACGGGTTTTTTCGCTCCCGTATGTGCGCTGAAAAAAGGAATGGCGTCGTCGGCAGACGTCGAATCATTCTCTGCAGGCTGGACAGACGCCCTTGAAGAAAATATCGCAGCCGGTAATCAAAAAATCAGTCGGCTGTCGAAGCTTTTGCTCCAGATCCCCCAGGTATTCCATATCCACATCAAAGACTTTGCCGCATTTTTCACAGCGGAGGTGATAATGCGGATGGCACTGGTGGTCGAAGCATTCGGCGCCGCCGGGAATCTCGAGCTTGCGAATCTTGCCCATGTCGGACAGACGATTCAGGTTGCGATAGACCGTGGCCTTGCTGATGTTGGCGTGTTGCAGCGCGATCGCTTCGTATACCTCGTCGGCAGTCGCGTGACAGTGCAGCTTGTTTACCGTTTCAAAAACCAAGGCGCACTGGATGGTGTTGCGTTGAATCATGGAACCATTCCTTATTGAGATTATTTACTAATAAGAATTGCAAACGATTAACAAACGCTTGTCAACACTTATTTTCTAAAAAAAGGGAATCCTTTTTGATCCTGTCGAAGGCTTGACAAAAACGGATACGATACGTGCCTGACGCCATGCGATTGCCGCAAGGCAAATAGCGCGTGGCAACAAAAAACCGACAACGACTGATTGTCGCTGCCGGTAATGGCGGAAAGGCTTGCCTTACAGCGCAGCCTCAAGGCGCGCGCGCACCGCGCGGATAAAGTCCAGCGAGCTTGCGGCCGTGACGGTGCTCTTGTCATCGACAAGTCCCACAAGATCGCGCGTCATCACGCCATCATTCAGGGTGTCGATGCAGGCTTTTTCAAGCGCGTCGGAAAACCCGACAAGCGCGTCGTTTTTGTCCAGCTCGCCGCGCTTTTTGAGCGCGCCGCTCCAGGCGTAAATGGTCGCCATGGGGTTTGTTGAGGTCGCTTCGCCCTTGAGGTACTTGTAGTAATGCCGTGTGACCGTGCCATGCGCGGCTTCGTATTCGTAATTGCCCTCCGGGGAAACCAGAACGCTCGTCATCATGGCAAGCGAACCGAACGCTGTGGAAACCATGTCGCTCATCACATCGCCGTCGTAGTTTTTGCACGCCCAGATATAGCCGCCCTCGCTGCGGATTACGCGCGCGACCGCGTCGTCGATGAGCGTATAGAAATACGAGATGCCAAGCGCGTCAAATTTTTCCCGATAGTCCTTGTCAAAGATCTCCTGAAAAATATCCTTAAACGTATGGTCGTATTGTTTGCTGATGGTGTCCTTGGTGGCAAACCAGAGATCCTGTTTGGTGTCGATGGCGTACTGGAAGCAGGCGTTTGCAAAGGAGCGGATGGAAGAATCCTTGTTGTACTGCGCCTGCAACACGCCGGGACATTCAAAGTCATACACCGTCTGGCGGAAGGTCGCGCCGTTTTCGCCGGTAAACACCAGCTCCGCCTTGCCCTTTTCGGGGACGCGGTACTCGGTCGCTTAGTAAACGTCGCCATAAGCGTGACGGGCGATGGTGATGGGCTTTTTCCAGTTGCGCACGACGGGGCGAATGGCGGGAATCAGGATGGGTGCGCGAAATACCGTGCCGTCAAGGATGGCGCGGATGGTGCCGTTGGGGCTTTTCCACATCTCGGAGAGGTGGTATTCCTCCACGCGCTGCGCGTTGGGGGTGATGGTGGCGCACTTGACGCCCACGCCGTATTTTTTGATGGCGTTGGCTGCGTCCACCGTCACCTGATCGCGGGTTTTATCGCGGTACGGCAGCCCGAGATCATAGTATTCGGTGTTCAGCTCCACAAACGGGGTCAGCAGTTCATCCTTGATCTGCTGCCACAGCACGCGGGTCATTTCATCGCCGTCCATCTCCACAAGCGGCGTTGTCATACGGATTTTTTCAGTCATTGGTGTCCCCTCCCCTGTTCTTCTTGGCGTAGTAGTTCATCAGGCAGCCGGTCAAAAGAATTTCCTTCTCGTCGTCGGTCAGCCCGGAAATGTGCAGCGTGATGTCGGATACCGCATCCTGACGGATCACCTTAGCGGGGATGGTATCCGTTCCGTTTTCGATGGCCGCGGGGAGATTCGGTACAAACACGAAATCACCCGCTTCATAGGGGAACGTCTCAGACCGATCAATGGTAAAGGGCAGAATGCCCCAGTTGATGCAGTTGGAGCGGTAGCGCTTGGTGGCGTAATCATAGCAGATGTTTGCCATGCCGCCGAGAACGCGCTGGCAGGAAGCCGCCTGCTCCCGCGCGGAGCCGTCGCCGGGCTTGTTGGCAAATACGCACGAGCCAAACGCGGTATTTTTGATGCAGGCTTTGGGGTCGTCCGATACCTTGGAGAGCGCCGAAAGGATCTTGTAGGGCGCTTTTCCCACAAGGCGCTCCCCCTCCTCCGCGGCGACCTGCTTGCAGCGTCCGACATACTCCGGCACACGGCGCGAGAGCGTAAACTCGGAAAGCTTTTGCGGATTGGAACGGTAGGAGCTGGTTTCGCCCGAGGGGATCAGCTCGTCGGTCGTTGTCACGGGATCGCGGATCACGGCGGTCAACTCCACAAGAAGGTTTTGCGCCATGGGCTGGATCTTTGGCCAGTCGGTGATGTTGGGCCCGAGGATCAGCGCTTCGTCCGGGTCGGGATGCTGATAGCCAAAGTACACGCGCTTGTTGTAAACGCCTGCGTCAAAATGGTATGTTTGCCCGCCCACGCAGTGCTCCATTTCGGTTGCGGGCGTGATTGCGCCGTGGTTTCTTGCCGTTGCCGCGATGCTGCGCGCATCCATGAGCGCCACTGCCGCAAGCTGTCCCTGACCGGGCTTGCTGCCCTCGCGGTTGGGGAAGTTTCTTGTGGTATGGCGAATGGACAGACCGTTGTTTGCCGGTACGTCGCCCGCGCCGAAGCACGGTCCGCAAAAGCAGGGCTTGACCACCGCGCCCGCCTCGATGAGGTCGGTCATGACGCCGTTTTTGGAAAGCTCCAGATTGATCGGGAGCGAGCCGGGATACACGGACAGCGAAAAATACCCGTTGCCGCAGTCGCCGCCCTTGAGGATTTCGGCGGCGTCGCAGATATTGTCGAAAAGACCGCCCGCACAGCCGGCGATGACGCCCTGATCTGCCCAGAGCTTGCCGTCGCGGTATTTGCTGACAAGATCGAGCGTGACCGCGTCGCCAAACTTCCTTTTTGCCTCGGCTTCGACGCCGGGGAGAATATCCATAGCGTTTTTGGTCAGCTCCGCGATCGTATAGCCGTTTGACGGATGGAACGGCAGCGCGATCATGGGCTCGAGCGTGGAAAGGTCAAATTCGATCAGCGCGTCGTAGTAGGCAATGTGGTCGGGACGCATCTGATCGTAAGCGTCGGGGCGACCGTGGACGCGGAAAAATTCCTGCACCTTGTCGTCCGTCTCCCAGATGGAGGATAGGCACGTGGTCTCCGTCGTCATGGCGTCCAGTGCGTTGCGGAAATCCATCGACAGGCCGTGTACGCCCTCGCCCACAAACTCCAATATCTTGTTTTTGGCAAAGCCGGAGGCAAAGGTCGCCGTCACGAGCGCGATAGCCGCGTCATGCGGGCCGACGCCGGGCTTGGGCTTGCCGGTCAAATGCACCAAAATGACCTCGGGCGCATCCACGTCATAGGTGTTTTTCAAGAGCTGCTTGACAAGCTCCGGGCCGCCCTCGCCCACGCCCAGCGTGCCGAGCGCGCCGTAGCGGGTGTGGCTGTCCGAGCCTAAGATCATGCTGCCGCAGGCGGCAAGCTGCTCGCGGGCATAGGTGTGGATGACCGAAAGATTCGGCGGAACGAAGATGCCGCCGTATTTTTTTGCGGCGGAAAGCCCGAACACATGGTCGTCCTCGTTGATCGTGCCGCCAACAGCGCAGAGGCTATTGTGGCAGTTGGTCATGGCATATGGGACGGGGAACGACGTAAGACCGGAAGCGCGGGCGGTCTGAATGATGCCCACATAGGTGATGTCGTGAGAAGTGAGCGCGTCAAAGCGGATGTTGAGCTTCTTTTCAGCCTTACCGGTGTTATGGGAGCTCAGGATGCGGTAGGCGATGGTGCCTTGCCGCGCGATTTCCGGCGCGGGCAGCCCTTCGCCGCCTTTGACAAGGTTGCCGTCCACCAGATAGACGCCGCTGCTGTCAAGAGTAATCAAGTGCGTTTCCTCCGATCGTGATTTGAAAAAAGGATGCAGCAGAGCTGTTTCCGAGTTTCATTTTACCATGGAACGGGCGGTTTTCCAACCGTGTATCGCCGGGTTTTTGCCTTTGTGTAACGCGCGAATGTAAAAATCCTGCAAAATTTGCGATTTCCGGCAGGACAAGGCAAAGTAAATCACGAAAATATCACATAGTGCGGTGTTTACTTTATGAAATTGGCATAGTATAATTGCGCGCATCATCTGTAAGGAGGACGTACGATTGACTGAAGTTATGCAATGGATCTCGGAATTCTGTCTGGGAAACAGCATTTGGGTATACCTATTTATATTTTTCGGAAAGGTTCTGGAGGTTTCCATTGCCACGCTTCGCATGGTTTTAATCAATCGCGGCGTGCGCTCGGTCGGTACGCTGCTGGCGTTTTTTGAGAGCTTGATCTGGCTGATCGTGGCAAGCAGCGTGCTGGCAGGCTTTTCGCAGGATTTTTGGAAGGGCGTGGTGTACGCTGCCGCGTTTGCAGCCGGCAACTATCTCGGCTCGTGGCTCGACGACCTTCTGGCGTTCGGGCTTTGCTCGCTGCAAGCCGTCGTGCCGGACGCGGACAGCGCGAAGAATGTCTGCGAAATTTTGCGCGCCAAGGAATTTGCCATTACGTCGCTGGATGTACACGGCCGTGACGACGACCACTTTATGCTGTTGATGACCATTCGCCGCAAGCGCTCCGCAGAGGCGATGGATCTCATCCTTTCGGCGTGTCCCAACACGGTGATCTCCATTGCCGACATCAAGACCCAAAAGGGCGCGTATCTCAAGAATAAATCCAAATCCGTACCGCCGCGCAACGGAAAGTAATATACGAACAGAAATATCGCAGCCGGAGCGGATTGACTCCGGCTTTTTCTACGAATCGGGCAAGACAACCGCAAAACAAAAAACCGGCGGAAGAAACAGTTTCTCCTATTTTCTAAACAGAAACAGAATTGGGGTGGCGCGGCTTGCGTTTTTGGGGTAAAATAATTTTATGGATACAAATACATTACAGAAAGAACAACCGAAAAAGGCGCCGGTGGGCGTCATGCTTGTCGCGATACTGACAGCGCTCGTCGCGCCGGCGTTTCCGCTGGCCTACGCGGTGCTGATTGCGCTCTTTGCTTACACGATGCTTCGCACAAAGGAGCGGTTCCTTATACCACTGGTGTGCTGCAACGCGCTGACCGCATTTTTGATCTACGACGTTGTCACCGCCATCTGCTTTGTGATGATCGGGCTGTGCGGCGCGCTGCTGTTGTACGCCATGCAGAAGGCGCAGTTTTCCAACGCCTACACGGCGGCGGCGGTTGCAGCCTCCACGCTGGTGTTTCTCTACTGCATCGTGTGCCTGCCGGGTATCGTCACGGGCGAAGGCCCGTATGCGCTGGCGCACCTTGTGATGGATCAATCGCTTGCAATGACGCGCGAGATGATGGAATCTACGCTCGGGCAGGCGCAAAACGCGCTGTTCGACTGGGACGCCGTGACCGCGTACGTGGCGGAGGCCGTGGAGGTCATGACCGTGCCGGCGCTGTTTTCCGTCGCCGCCGTGGCGGGGCTTTCCAACTTTTTGTTCTTCCGGCTGTTTGCCCGCAAAAAGAACCTCCCCATTCCCAAAATGCGCAAGCTGCGGGACTGGAGCATTCCAAACAGCCTGACAACGGGTCTGTTCATTCTCTTGATCGGTTCGCTGATACTGGAATTTACCGATCTGACGTATGCCGCGGCGGTTTCTAATACCGTCAATGTGCTCGTCGGCGTACCGCTGATGCTGCAAGGCCTGGCCGCGATCGATTTTTTCATTGTGCGCTCGGCAAAAAGCGTGACGGCAAAGCGCGTGATTACCTATGTGCTGTGCGGGATATTCTTCTCTTTGATACAGTCGGTGCTGGTCATGATCGGCTGCGCGGAGCAGGTGTTCCGCTTCCGCGAGCGCTCCAATGTGATAACGCTGTAATCCTTTTTCGGCGCGGCTTGCATGGATGCTGCGCCTGAACCGGAACGCGTGCCAATCAGAGAAACGACGCAGCGCCCTTTTGAAAGGAACAGGAACGCCTATGAAACAATCTCAAACCTATACGCTTCCGCTGCTGATTTTGGCGGTGCTGCTGTGCGTTTTCATTTTCCTTGCGCCGATGTTCGGAAGCTACCGGCCTTATATCGCGCTCGCGGGGCTGCTGGTGTCGGGCGTCCTGTATCTGGTGCAGCATGGCGTCGCCGCGCATCGCATACGGCAGGCGGAGGCGCTGATGGATCAGGTGTTCTCGGAAAACGCCGCAACGGCGTCGCTTGTCATCAACGAGGTGTCCGTTCCCTGTGTGCTGGTGGATCACAGCGGAAACATCGTCTGGCGCAACGAGATCTTTCAAAAGCTGTATGACGGCGAAAGCATCAAAAAAATCATGCCGCAGTACAACGCGGAGACGCCGCTTGCGGCGTTTGCCTTTGAATACGCCGGCGGCGCTTACCAGATTATGAGCAGAGCCATCGTGCGAAAATCGGTCAACAAACCGCTCACGTTTCAATACTGGCTGGATCGCACGGAGGCCGCGCACTACAAGCGTCTCTACGAGGAGCAAATGCCCTATGTGGCGCTCATCTATGTGGATAACTATGAGGAGCTGGCGGCGGACCTGCAATTCCACCGGGCGACGGTGCTCGCGGAGGTGGAACGGTATATCGCGGAGACTGCGGCGGGGCTCAACGGCATCTATCGCCGCTATGAAAACGGACGGTTCTTGATTGTGTTTGAAGCCAAGCAGCTGGAGGCGATGGAGTCGGGTAAATTTGAGCTGCTCGAAAAGGTGCACCGCATCGATACCGGCACGACGACGACCGTCTCCATGTCCATCGCGGTAGGTGTTGCAAACCGGATTGTCCAGTCGGACGAAAGCGCGCGGCAGGCGATGGAGTTTGCGCTCGGACGCGGCGGCGACCAGGCGGTTATCAAGTCCGGCACAAGCTACCGCTTCTTTGGCGGCAAGCGGCAGCTGGAATCGATGCAGTCGCGTGTGAAAGCGCGGCTATTCTCCAAAGCGCTCCGGCAGTTGTTTGAAAACGCGGGCGACGTATTTATCGTCGGACACAAGCATGCGGACATGGACTGCATCGGCGCGGCGCTGGGCGTAGCGACCTGCGCGCGGTCGATCGGCTCGCACGCCTTCATCGTGCTGGACGACGACAACGCCGCGATCGACCGCGCCCTGGTGCAGATGCGCGAAAACGACGCCTATGCCAGCATGATCGTATCGCCCGAACAGGCGGAGAAGATGCTCCATCCCACGTCCGTGCTGGTGATCGTGGATACGCAGCGTCCCAGTACGACGATCGCGCCAAAGCTCATCGACATGGCGACGCGCATCGTCTTGATCGACCATCACCGCCGCAGCGCCGACTATATCGACAATACCACGCTCCACTATCTGGAATCGCGCGCATCGAGCGCGTCGGAGCTGATTACGGAGGTGCTGCAATACTTTGACGATAACCTCCGTCCGCCCGCCTTTGTGTGCGGCGCGCTGCTTGCGGGCATCACGGTGGATACCAAGCACTTTGCGTTCAACGTGGGCGCAAGAACGTTTGACGCTGCCGGGTATCTTCGCAGAAACGGCGCGGACATCAGCATGGTCAAGCAGCTGTTTCAGGACGATATCGAAAGCTACAACGACTGCGCGAACACCGTGCGCACCGCGCAGATAGACGGGAACGGCATCGCGCTGGCGTGCTGCGCGGAAAACATGAAAAACGCGAAGCTCATCGCGGCCAAGGCAGCGGACGAACTCGTCGGCATCCGGGGAATTGAGGCGGCGTTCGTACTCGGACGCGAGGGCGGCGTAATCAGCATTTCGGGAAGATCGCTGGGCAAGGTCAACGTCCAGCTCATCTGCGAAAAGCTGGGCGGCGGCGGCCACCTGACCATGGCGGGCGCGCAGCTGCATACGGAAAACATGGCGCAGGCCGTGTCCATGGTAAAAGAAAGCATCAATCAATACATCGAGGAGGCAAAGACGATTTTATGAAGGTATTATTGGAACAGGACGTCAAGGGAACAGGCAAGAAGGGCGAGGTCGTGGAGGTCTCCGACGGATACGGCAGAAATTTCCTGCTGCCGAGAAAGCTCGCAACCCCCGCCGACGCTTCGGCCATCAACGCGGCTGCCATCAGCAAGAGCGCAGCGGCGCACAGAAAGTTTGAAGCGGGCGTCGCCGCAAGAGATCTGGCAAAGAAGCTTGACGGACAGACCGTCGCCGTGTCCGCCAAGGTCGGCGAAAACGGCAAGCTTTTTGGCACGATCACGGGTAAGGAAGTCGCTGCCGCGCTCAAGGAACAAAAGCAGCTGGAGATCGACAAGAAGAAGATCGCTTTGTCCGAACCCATCCGCGCGCTTGGCGAATACAACGCCAAGATCAGTCTGTATGAAAACACCGTGGCGATCGTCAAGGTCGTCGTCAAGGAGGGCTAATGGAAGACCCGGTTCGGGAGCGCGAACAGCTCCCGCCGCATAGCCCGGACGCGGAAAAATCCGTCCTCGGCAGTATGCTCATCGAAGAAAGCGCGCTCGAAATCGTGCTGGAGCAGCTGCGCGCGGAGGATTTTTACGTGCCTGCGCACGAGACGATCTACGCTGCCATGCGCGACATCCGCAACCATGGCGGCGCTGTCGATCTTGTGACGCTGACCGACGAGCTGGACAATCACGGCATGCTCGACCGGGCAGGCGGCGCGGTGTATCTATCCGAGCTTGCAACGTTTATGCCCACGACGGCAAACGTGCAGAACTATATCGACATCGTGGAGCAAAAGAGCACGCAGCGGGCGCTGATCCGCGCGGGCAGCGCCATTGCCGAGGACGGCTGGAACAGCGAAAAAGAGCTGGAGCAGACGCTCAACGATGCGGAGCGCCGCATCTACGATATTTCCATGCGCAAGGCGACCGACTCGCTCACGCCCATCGACCAGATCGTACCGGCGGCGTTCAACGAGATCGGGGAATTGATGAGCCGTCAGGGCAAGATCACAGGCGTTGCCAGCGGCTTTGTCGAATTTGACCGTATGACCAACGGTCTGCAAAAGAGCGATCTTGTGATCGTGGCAGCCCGTCCCGCCATGGGAAAATCCAGCTTTGCCATGAACATCGCGCAGTATGCCGCCATGCACAACGGCAGGACGGTGGTCGTTTTCAACCTCGAAATGTCCTGTGAGCAGCTGGTCATGCGTATGCTGTGTACGGAGGCGTCCGTCGATTCGCAGCGCATCAAGGAAGGTCGCGTGGACGACGACGACCTGAAGCGCCTGATGAGCGTGATGGAGCCGATGAGCCGAAGCCGGCTGTTTATCGACGATTCCGGCGGACAGACCACCGCCACCATCCGCTCCAAGTGCCGCAGACTCAAGGCGCGCTACGGACTGGATATGATTATCATCGACTACTTGCAGCTGATGAGCAGTTCCGGTACCAGAAGAAACAGCGACAACCGCCAGCAGGAGGTCGCCGATATTACAAGGCAGCTCAAGCTCCTTGCTAGAGAGCTGGATGTGCCGATTTTGCTGCTGTGCCAGCTCAACCGCGGCCCGGAGACGAGAAGCGACCACACGCCCAACATCGCCGACCTGCGTGAATCCGGCTCGATCGAGCAGGACGCGGATATGGTCGTGCTGCTGTACCGTCCGGCGGTCTATGACGATACGCTCGACAACACCAGCCATATCATCATCGCAAAGCACCGTCACGGCCCGACGGGCGTTGTGGATCTCGCGTGGCAGGGCGAATATACGCGCTTTATGAATCTGGCGCGGTAGTAACAACGTATGAAAAAACGTCTCCTCCCGTCGGGACGGGGCGTTTTTTTCCAAAGCAACGGCGAGGAAAGGTTGATTGTATGAAAAATACCGAATTGTTTCTCGAACCCGATAAGACGCTGGCGCGGCCGCTTGTCGAATCCACCACCTATCCGTGGGAGATTTTAGGAAGTATCAAGGCGTTTATTCTGGAGATCGGCAGCACGCTTCCCCTCACGGAATACGACCACCCCAAGGCGGATGTGTGGATTGCAAAGGACGCTGTCATAGCGCCCACGGCGCTGATATGCGGCCCTGCCATCATCGGCAGCGGTACGGAGGTGCGGCACTGCGCGTTTATCCGCGGCAGCGCGCTCATCGGCAAAAACTGCGTGGTGGGCAATTCTACCGAGCTCAAGAACTGCATTCTGTTTGACCATGTGCAGGTGCCGCATTACAATTATGTCGGCGACGCGATCTTGGGCTACTATTCGCATATGGGCGCCGGCTCTATTTGCAGCAACGTCAAAAGCGACAAAACGCTTGTGACCGTGAAAAACGGCGACGAGCGCATCGAAACGGGACTCAAAAAATTTTCCGCGATTCTCGGCGACCACGTGGAGGTCGGCTGTAACAGCGTGCTGTGTCCCGGAACGGTGATACTGCCGTATGCTTCGGTCTATCCGCTCTCGCGCGTGCGGGGCGTCGTGCCGGCCGGCAGCATCTACAAGTGCGCAACCGAGATCACACCGCGCGAACAGCGATGAACGAAAAAGCATTTACAATCAGCATCGATTAAAAGCATTCACAAAAACATCCATAAGGAAGAGATACGTCATGCAGCAAAAGAAAAAACGAGGTTGAGCGGGATTTACGCTCGTGGAGACGGTGGTCGTTCTGGTGATTCTCGCCATTTTGGCGGGCGTGCTGGTGCCCGCCATGATCCACTGGATCGATCAGGCACAGGCGGAGGCGTGCCGCGACCATCGCCTGCAATTGCTGCGGTATTACCAATATGAACAGACCCTATATTATAAGGACGTGCAGCAGGTGCTGCTCTCTGACGTGCTCGCGGGAAACTATGCGGAAACCCAAAAGGATGTAGAGGCGCTCAAGTGTCCGGCAGGCGGCACCTATACGGCAGACGATGAAGCAGGCACGATCCAGTGCAGCATCGCTTCCCACAACGGCGAAGCGGTAGCGGGCGGGTCGATGAACCTTGTGGCAAGCGGGGTCTTGGACATTATTAACGCGAATCGCGCAAATATCTCCCATGTGGATTCAAATTCGCAAAACGGCACTGCCATCAAGCAGGTGACAAAGGTGCTGGCGGAGCAGGGGATTGACATCGATGCGCTTGGTGTCAAGTCTTGGTCGTATCAGTACACGGGCGGGAAGGACATTTTGCTGTGGACGACGGTGGATATTTCATCTATGAAGCCGGGAACCATCGTACCGGTGCTTCGCTACAACTCGGACGGGAGCACGTACACCGTCTGGAACGGCGTCGTGCGCTCAAGAACCCAAAACGGCGAGACTTACAATGTTCTTGCCGAAGGAAAGGAATACAGCGAGAGCAAAGCGGTGCCGTCCGATCAAAAAAAGGATTACGATCAGGCGCTCGGCTGGTTTCAAAACGCCATGGCGGCTAGCGGCCTCAGCTGAGAAAACCCTTGCCGCAAGATCATTAAAAAATTGTGAAAATAGAGCAACGAATTACAAAAAAAGCAGTTGTAAACGGCTTTTTCTGTTAGAATAAAGCCATGGTAGCATTAAAACATCAATCAACGTTATACCGATACCGCAACCCGCAGGGCGCCGTTTGCTGCGGCGCAAGCGTGACGATTACAGCGGACGTGGGCGAAGCTCAGCGCGGCGCGGAAATTTTGCTGCACACCTATTTTCAGGATGGGAAGGAGCAGTTTTTGACCATGTCCGTGCAAAACGACGTTGCGCGGACGGCGCTGCGCCTGCCATCGGAGCCGTGCCTGTGCTGGTACTATTTTATCGTCAAGACCGTGGACGGGCAGACGCTCTATTACGGCGCGGAAAGCGGCGAGGGTGAATTTTCCGAGCAGGAGCCGCGCGCGTGGCAGATCA
>CAZWUK010000010.1:0-38296 GCA_964636685.1 uncultured Oscillospiraceae bacterium | reverse complement strand
AAATTTCATCTTGCAGACTTTAAAAACACACTCCAGTCTGTGTCGCTGCTGCGTCGCCCAAAATCCTCCGCTGCAGCCAAGTCCTGTTTAACGGACGACCGATCAATTACAATCATCCTCGGGGATGTTGAATGCGAGTACGCTATATGGTACAGTAATGCTGTATTGAGCAATATTAAAAAAATGCAGCCTGTGCCGACTGGAAATCACAATAATGCAAAATAATTTGTTGGAGGTTATGATGGAGAAGGCGCTTGCGGCGACCGGCGTAGTACTTACTTGTGTCGGCGCTTTATTATTCTGGCCAGAAGTGCATCGGCATGGCGGCAAGATTATGGCAACTTCAAAAAAGGAAATAGCAAAGACGAGAATTGGCGGAACGCTAATCATTTTGGGCAGCGTCTTCCAGATAATTGCAATTTTCCTATGACGATGGAAGAATAAGGAGAAACGAGAGGCATACCATGTCCAAATCATCCAATCAAAAGCTAAAAATACTCTATCTTGCCGAGATGTTCACGGCGCAGACAGACGAAGCGCATGCGCTTTCCATGGAGGAAATACGCCAGCGTCTTGCGGTGCACGATATCTTGGCCGAACGCAAGAGCCTGTATGACGATATTGAGGCGCTTAGGACTTTTGGACTCGATATCAAGATGGTTAAAGACCCCACGGCACGGTATTTTCTTGCCAATCGGGATTTCGAGGTGCCGGAATTAAAGCTGCTGGTGGACAGTGTGCAGGCGAATCATTTTCTCACCGAGAAGAAGACCTATTCCCTTATCAAGAAGCTGGAGCAGCTTTGCAGCAGATATGAGGCGCAGCTCATGCGGCGGCAGGTCTACGTTGCAAACCGCATCAAGACTATGAACGAGAGCATTTTTTACAATGTGGACGCGATCTACAACGGCATCGCGGAGGATCGGCAGATCACCTTCAAATATTTTGAGTATAACGCGGAAAAGAAAAAGAGCTATCGGCATGGCGGCAGGCTGTATGCGGTAAGCCCGTTTGCGCTAACATTCAATAGTGAAAACTACTATCTGATCGCGTTTGACGCCGTTGCGGACATCATCAAGCACTACCGCGTGGATAAGATGGATTCCATCCGCGTAACGGATAAACCGCGCGCCGGTCATGAGCAGTATGACAAGATCGATATTGCGGAGTATACCCAGCATACCTTTGGCATGTACGGCGGAGAGAAGCAAAACGTCACCATTGCGTTTGCCAACAGCCTTGCCGGCGTGGTGATTGACCGCTTTGGCAAGGATACGGCGCTTATCAAAACAGACGCGGAGCATTTCAAGATCCATGCGGATGTATCCGTCAGTCCGCAGTTTTACGGCTGGATATTCGGCTTGAACGGCGAGGCGGTCATCACCGCTCCGGAGCCGGTCGTCGCGGGATTCAAGGAGCAGCTGCGGCGGAATGCGGGAAGCATGGCATAAGATTTTCAATGGAGGCAGATATGATCTACTATTTTTCAGGCACCGGCAATTCCCGGTGGGTGGCAAAGGAATTGGCGACGCTTACGGGCGACGAGGCTGTCAGCATCACGGAGGTCATGAAACACGATGGGCCGACGGCTGCCTTTTGCTTTGGCAAGGATGCCCGCATAGGGCTTGTCTTTCCGATCTACGCCTGGGGTGCGCCGCGGATTATGGATGATTTCATCAATACGCTTGTCATAGACCCGGACGTTTACGCGTATGCCGTCTGCACCTGCGGAGACGAAGCAGGCCGCGCCATGCAAAAGCTGAAAAGACGTTTTCCGTGGAAGGCGGCGTGGTCGGTCATTATGCCAAACAACTACATCCCGATGTACGATGTGGACGCTCCGGCGCTGGAGCGCGCAAAGATCGCGGCGGCAAGCGAGCGACTCCCGCTGATTGCCGACCGGATAAAAGCCCGCGAGACTGTGACAGACGTGCAGCAAGGCGGCCTGGCGGGGCTCAAAACAGCTGTCGTCAACCCCATCTTCAAGGCGTTCGCTTCAAGCACAAAGCCGTTTGCAGCAGACGCTGTCAGCATCGGCTGCGGCCAGTGCGCACGGAACTGCCCTGTTGACGCGATACAGCTGTCAGACGGCAGGCCGCAGTGGATCAAAAAGCACTGTGTTTCCTGTATGGCCTGTATTCACCGCTGCCCTGTGAAAGCGATACAATATGGCGGGCAAACGAGGTCGAAGGGAAGATACCGCTTTCCGGAGAACGGATGGGAGAGCATGGACTAAAAGCCCCGTGACGCCTGGAACAAAGTCCCAAATAACGTACTGATCTCCTGATAGAATGGGTATCGTGACAGAGAAAGCTGTCGTAAAACATGCAGGAGGATACTTCCATGGCAGACCAATACGTTTCAATCGTAGGTTTCAAAAACTATTTTGACAAGCGCCCCTTTGCTGTCGGCACGAAGCTGCTCTGCGTCAAGGAGCCGGACAATGTGTTCGACAGCGAGGCGATCAAGGTCATGTTCCCGGTTCTTGGCACAGTGGGGTACATTGCCAACAGCATCCAGACAAAGGCCAACGGCACGTTTTCGGCAGGCCGTATCTATGAGAAGATGGGGGAGAAGTTCATTGTGCAGGTGATGTTTTTGACGCCTTCTACCGTGATTGCAAAGGTCGTTGGCGACAATGCGGCGATTATGCCCATCTTGGCGGATCTGTACTTTGACGATGAGGCAGAATACAATGAAAAAGACGAAGGGTAACGTTTGGTTCATTCTATTGTGTATCGTGCTGCTCCCGATATTGGTACCGGCAGAGCTTATAAAACGCGTATAATTGATGTATAGGTTAAAATAGAAAGCGGATGAGCAATGATGCTGCGGGATGAGACGATTTGCACAATCGAGGACAGCATAGAGACAGCGAACTGGCAGGTTGTGCATTGCTTGAACCGTGGCATTTGTTATCTGGAAAGCGATATTCTTTCCGCCCGACATTGGTCTTTACCGCCGTCAAACGCCCCATTCTACTGTATTCTGCTTGACTTTCCTCCCGCCTTGCCATATACTGATTTCAACAAAAAAATATTTGCAAACAGGGTATTGACAAATGGAAATGACCGCCCGCAATCGCAAGAAAAGCAAGCAAGAGCATAGCTGTGCCCTCGCCGCCGGTAAGGGTCATTTGGAATGACGTCGCTTTGTGTATAAACACAGGGCGCTTGGACGCAGGAAGCGGCGCGGCAAAAACGGAATAGCATAGAGCATACATATCCCGCTGTGCTTACATGGCGGGATATATTATTATCATACCGCTGATTGAAAAACGGCTGCGCTTATAGGCGCTCTCCGTTTTTTGCCGGGCACTGTATTAATTCCTGCAACGTTGTATCAAAGGCGGAGTTGAGCGACGATTGCGCGCGCTCATATACCTTGTGAACAGGACACGTTGCCGCGGCCTTGCGGTTGCAAAAGCAATCCGGCTCAAGGCACCGGTTTATTTCGAGTTTTTCGCCCGTGGCACGCAGTATATGCGCCAAGGTAATATCAGACGGCTTTTTGGCCAGGGCGTAACCGCCGGTTGTTCCGGCATAAGGGATAATCAGCCCCGCATTCTTTAACAGCTGCAAATTTTTCCTGCAAGTGTTGAGCGGGATCTGCATTGCCGCGGAGATTTCCGCAGCGGTTGCCTTGCCGTTAAGGGTGGCCAGATACAGCATGGCGCGAATTGCATAATCAGACGATATATTAAGCTGCATTACAATACTCCTATTCTATGATGCCCTTCTAAAATCACGCAAGCGCAATTTCACGCCTTCGACCTGCCTGCTTTCGTAAAAACCTCGCCCTAGCACCGCTAAGCCGACGTTTTTTGCCCCAGGCCGCAAGTCGATGACGCAAAGCTTCATCTTGCAGACTTTAGAAACACATTCTAAATCAAATCTGCTTTTTTCAACAAAGTGCTTAGCGTTGCCTCCGCCCAACTGTATTGGGTCATATACTCGCCTGTAAATGCCCATTCTGCAACTTTTATGCCGCGCAGAAACAAATAGTAGTCACAGTCAAACTGTCGAATGTCTACGAATCGATCCTCTCCTTTGTTGGACAGTATGTAAGAAATACCGTTGCTTTCCAGCGTTTTGCGCAGACGCATGGCGGCAGTTCTGCATAAGGCGTTGGAGCCGTCGCCGTCCCAAACCGTGGCCATCGCCTCTGCGGTGGTTACGATGCCGCCCTTGTTGTGCACAAGAAATGCAAGCAGCTCCTTCGCCTTCGCGCTGGGGAAAAATATGGCCTGTCCGTTGAGAAAAACGTCAAAATTTCCAAACGTGCGAATAAATACCGGCTTGCGCTGGCGCATGGATAGAAGCTGCGCCCTTGAAACAACGTCGATAATGTCCTCGGGCGAACAGGGCTTTGTCAGAGAATAATCCGCTTTCTGCTGCAAGGCCGCATTTGCGTACTGATTGTATGCGGTAACGTACACAAGCACGACGTCCGGATAAAGGCTTCGAAGCTGGATGCCCAGCTCCAGCCCGTTCATCAAGGGCATGTCAATGTCCAAAACGGCAAAATCAACTTGATTATGTTTGGAAAACTCCAGCGCTTCCACAGGATTGGTAAAGCTTCCCACAATGTCCAAGCTCTGGAGGGAGTCGCATTGCCGCTGAAAATTTCGAATTGCCCAAGGTTCATCGTCTACAACAATTGTTCTCATACCGTCTCCTTATGCTGTTTTGGAATAATCACCGTCAGGGTGGTGCCGACCTCCGGAACGCTTACGATTTCCATGTAACCGTTGCACATGGTTTTCAGACGATGTTCGATATTATAGAGCCCGGTGGAACCTGAGGTTTGATGCGGGGTCTCGAGATTCATGCCTACGCCGTCGTCCGCCACGCTAATGATATAGCTTTGTGCATCTTCTCGTACAGACAGCCGAATTTTACCTATGCCGCCCTTGGGCCGGATGCCGTGCTTAATGGCGTTTTCCACCAGGGGCTGTATCGTTAAGGGCGGAAGCATAAAGTCCTCGCAGGCGATGTCGTATTCTATGGAAATCGCGTCTCCGAAGCGCAGATTTTGTATCTGCATGAAGGCATTGATATGCGAAAGCTCCTTTTTGAAAGGAACCTGTTCGTTATTTGTCAGGCAATCGATGTTCATGCGCATATATCGTGTGAAATCCGCCATGGCGCTTTTTGCCCGCACCGGATCCGTATCGATCATTTCATCAATCGCGCCAAGGGTGTTGTATAGAAAGTGCGGCTTGATTTGGCTGAGCATCATGGATCCCCGCAGCCCGTCAAGCCTGGCGTTGGCTTCCTCCAACAATTTGCGGTGGGCGCTATAAAGCTCCATGACAAACAGGATCATACACGAAAACAATATGAGGATAATCAGCACGGAGTTGACCGCGCTGATGGCGCGAATCACGATGTGGCTTGCGCCGCTTGTCGGCTCAACCTGATAGTCGATCATGTTGCAGAATAAAAAGCAAATCATAATCAATGAGGAGCTGGTGATGCCTGTAATAATAATGTCACGATAATTGTTGGATCGATATAGGAACACAAAGCCTATCGGAACCAAGGCGAACAGGTAATTCTGAAAGCCCATCTCCCATTCGAGAAAATATGCCGCGACCTGCTCAAGCAGGAACGCAAAGATCAGTAATGCGTAGAGCATAACCTTATAGTTGTTGAAACACGGAAGCTGGGACACGGAATAAAACAGCACCAGCAGCAGCACACAGCCCGCGGCCAGCCAATACATTTCCAGGTATAAATACATGAAAAAGAACGACAAGCTCGGAAGGAGGCATATGAAAAGCAGAGTTGACTTACGGGTAGCGCATGAAAAAATGTGTGTAACGTTCATATATTGATCGGAAAGCACATTCTTCTGACGGAACATTCGATTTAACCCCCTGCGGTTTTTTTTTAAAATTTCGCCATTTTTCTCCGCAACGTATACGGATTTGATACGCTCTGGATGGTAAGCTGTTAAGCAAATAGTTGAGCAACAGAGGGATGGTGTAACCGGAATATAATTTACTATGTATCAAATTATATTATGAGTTGCGAAACTTTTCAAGCACTATTAAAAAAGACGGCGGCAGCATTGAGACGGGGATTTTATGAGAGGCAGGCGGGCTTTGGAATGAAGACGGATTATGCGGCGGAAATCGTAGCGTTCATCGACAACATGCGCATCAAAAAGTCATTTTGCGGCTTTGACCGGCTGGATACCTATAACCAGATGCAGGAGCTGGGGCGGCGATTTTCCGCAATGCTGGAGGAGGAGCTTCAGGAAAAGGAACAGATTATCAGCCAGATGAGCCAACAGCTGTCGGACAGTCTGTCACGGCAGACCCGTACCGACGCGGCGCTGGCCGTTGCTGAACAGGAGGCAAAGTGGATCATTGATGCGACGAACAGCTTTGTCAATGTTGAGCGTCAGCGTGCGCAACGGATTTTTCAAGATACGCTCAAGCAGCAGCAGCAAGCGGTTCGTGAATTGGAAGCACACAAAAAGGAGCTGAGGGCTGAGATCCAGAAGATGGAGTTGACAATTCGAGATCTGAAGTTATGCTTTGCCACCATGGCCGGTCAACTGGAACAGTATCGGACAGTTGCGCGTCCAGACGACAAGAACTCGATTCAGTGAGGGCGCCGTACAAAACGGCGTGTAACAAGGGATGATTTCTTACGAACCATTCATGCAGGCTATATCCAGAAAAATCAGCCTGGAAACCCGCAGAAAAGCGTACAAACGCTCTGTTCTCGGACTTGTGACGATATTGCTGTCGATCTACCTGCTGTTGGGCAAGGTGCTTGCCATAAGCGTCATTCGAGGCGATTCCATGGAACCGCTGCTGCACAACGGCGATATCGCATTGTTTTCCAGAATAGGCGACTGTAAGAGTGGAGACGTGGTGATCCTCCGGGTAGATAAAATGGATTGTGTAAAGCGTGTTATCGGGAGGGAGAACGATGTCATCATGATTAATGACAGCACCGGCGAAGTTTTTATAAACGGGATGCAGGAAGAGTATTCGACCCAAGACACATATCAGCGCCGGAATGGAATCGCCTTTCCCATCACCGTGCCAGACGGCAGCGTGTTTGTACTGGGTGACAACCGCACGATATCTAGGGATTCTCGAGAATACGGTTCGGTTGATAGCGCGCATCTGATCGGCACATTATTGTGGGTGCTTCCACTCGGCAGCGTGTACAGGAGCATTCAGAGCATCGCATACGGATACGCATGAAGCAGGGATAGCATGAGGAGGCAAAGCAAATGATGCGTTGGATAAAAAGAGCAGTATCATCAAAAAGGATTCGGAGTGCAGGCATTTTTATTCTCTCGATTGGGCTGATTTTTGTCCTATGTATGAGCGTTTGGGCTGCCGAAGGCGACTATGCGAACAGGGAGATCTGTTTTTTCTACCTAGACACGCTGAAAACGATTCATGCCGAAGAAGGAACACCGGCCAGCGAGCTTCCCCTGCCCACGATCATTACCGCGCAAGTGTACCTTGCAACGACCGAAACGGTTGACGGTGCGGCAGAAATGGTGACGAAGGAAAATGCGGCCCAAGCGGACGGGCAGCCCATATCGGGCGCGGCGGCAGCGATTCGGCCAATGGAGATCATGGAAATCCCCGTTACTTGGGAGAGCTTGGACTATCGAACTGAAGCGGGAACCTATACCTTTACAGCGGTATTGCCGGAAAATTACACAACCGCTGAAGACTTGCCTACCGTACAGGTGCAGCTTGCCGTCCGGCAAGACACGGAGCAGGTTTATACGCTTGAAGCAAGCACCGAAGCCGCGCCCCAATGCACCTGCGGCGCGACGGAGGGCGCAGCCCACGCGGACGCCTGCCCGCTGTACACGGCGCCCCAATGCACCTGCGGCGCGACGGACGGGCAGCATAGCTGGTCTTGCGCGCTCAGCGTCCCTGAAGCGGTGTTGTCCGACGCGCCTGCGCTTTACAATCTGCCTACGTCCTTCGGAGTGAGCCCATCGCCCACCACGGAAACCAGTGTAAACCGAGTTATCGGTCAAACCAACACCTTTGAGGTAACGCTGCGCCTGTACCATACGGTGGATTCCACACAAAGCCAAAACGACATCGTATTGGTGATGGACGGTTCAGACAGCATGACGGGCACAACGCTATCTCGCGCAAAGGCCGGCGTGGTCAATTTAATCAACGCCGCGCTATCGTCCCCAACCTCGGACAGCCGTATCGCGGTGGTGGCGTTTGCCGAACAGTTCAGTCTGATAAGCGATTTTAAGGGATACGATCAAAAGGATTCCTTGATCGCCGCGGTCAACGCGATTAGCGGCCCGGTTGGCAGCGCTACGTCCATGCAGGCGGGCTTGCATAAGGCAAGGGGGCTGCTAAGCTCCAGCGCGGGAAACAAGAGCGTTGTACTGCTTTCCGACGGTCACCCGAATCTGTCCTATGGGCTGCAACCAAGTTCGGAGTTTATAAACGCCAAGTATCCGGATAACCCAAATGGCTGGTGGATGACGGCCACCCTTGGCAGTGACTTATACTATGTAAATTCGCCCGCTATGAAAGAGTCCGGGTTTAATTATGGTCGCAGCGATATCGGTGATAGAGCTAGTTCTATCTATATCGATATCGATGGCAGTCAGCAGCCGGTCTACAATTCCACAAGCATGGCGGCGCTAGCGGAAGCCAACATGATTAAGGGAATGGGCGCGACCATCTATTCCGTGGGATATTACACGGATACCCCTCTCCCCGCTGACACCCAACTCATGCAGGATATTGCGTCGGGCAATCAATACTACGCTGGAGGTACCAGCACGATTGAAGATATTTTAGGGCAGATCGGGGGAATCGCTGCCACGAACAGCTTCAAGAACGGCTCCATCAATCAGGCAATTACGCCGGGCTTCGTGCTGGATACCAGCTTTACCCCGGTTTCAAAGAGCAGCACCTTTACAACCGCCTCCGATAATATTTCATGGAGCATCCCAAGCATCAGCGAACCCACCCTCAACGTGACGGGGCTGGCGATTTCTAATGCGAATACGTATTATGCGGAGCTGGTCTATCGCATTGTCGCCACCGATGCTATCACGACCCTGCCAATAACCCCGGATGTGGATGGCAACTATGTTACGCTGAAGGAAAACCCGGACGTGAATTATACGGACAATACCGGAGCAGCGGCTGCGGTTACGTTGCCAAATCCGCCGGTAACGCTGGATATTACGCCCCCGCCGCCTATCAGCACGATCATGGAAGGGGACACGGTAATCAGCGGAACCACCGCGGCGGGCGCGACGGTCATCGTTACACTGCCGGACGGCACAAAGCACAACACTGTGGCTGATGCGATGGGAAACTGGTCTGTTAACGTCCCAAGCAGCGTAACGCTCACCGAGGGACAGCAGGTTACGGCCACGGCCAAGGATGGGAACAAACTCACCAGCTTGCTAAGCAACGCCACGGTGGTAAAAAAGGTGAACGCCACAGGTACGCTGCAGGGCGTGGTCTGGATCGACGCAAACGGCGACGGAAAGATCGATTTCGGCGAGCTGCCGAGGACTGGTTTGACGCTGGGCGTTTTTGCAAACGATGATTTGGTCTGCACAACGCCGGTGAACGATACCAACGGCGCGCCGCTTACGATACAAACCGACACTGCCGGCGCTTACCGGTTCAACAATGTGCCTGCGGGCACGTATCAGGTGGTGGCGCAGACGCCAACGGGATACCGGGCCACAGTACTTGCGCAGGATAACAGTGCAGTGGATGATTCGCGAAATGGGTGGCTGGTCGTATCGAATCTTGCGATTCCGGTGAGCGCCACACCCACGGTGTTGAACCAGAATTTGGGTTTGTATGCAAAGCTGAGCTACACCAAATCCGCCAGTGTCGCTGGCGGCGCCTACCAGCCTGGAACGAGTGATGCGCCGATCGTTGCGGAACTCGGTCAATTGATTACATTCCGGATCACTGTTCGTTCGGAAGCGCCCTCCGGCACGTTCTCCGGAATCACGGTGAAAGATATCATCCCCAGGGGGCTGGATATTGAAACGACGAGCGCCATCGTTCCCGCAGGCGGAGCCGTCGATGAAACACATTCCCTGATTCAATGGAAGAACGTCAGCATCAATCCAGGCGACAACGTATTCGAGTTCACAACGTATTTAAGACCTTTTTCGGAGACGCTTACAGTGAGAACGGATGAAAACACGGCGGAAATCGTGCGAAACGGAATAGCGGAGCTAACCAACACCGTGCATCTTAAGCTGCTGAAGGGAAACGCTTATCAACTTGGAATAACCAAGACGCTGACGGCGGCAGCGACCGAAGCGGAAACCTTTGTGTTTCAGATACAGCGGCTTGCGCCGGACGGAAGTGCGCTGGGCGGAATTTTCTACGCCACCATCACAATCCCGCAGGGGCAGACCTCGGCCAGCATACGGCTTGCGGGGCTGTACGCGAGCAACTATTCCGTGACAGAGCTGCAGAGCAACTGGCGCTACAGCACCGTGGGGGGCGCGTCCCAAACCGTTGCGGTAACGAGGGACGGGAATGCCACAGTCACCTTCAGCAACCAAAAAACAAACGACCATTGGCTGTCTGACAAGGCGGAGGTCAGCAACCAGATGACCATTAACCCCGCATAACGCCGAAAGGAGAACGCGATGAAAACGATAAGGAGCATCCTGGGCACGCTCATCATAGCGTTTCTTTCGGCAGCTTGCGTTCTGTTTGTACTGCCTCGGGCGTTCGGAGTTCAGCTGTATTGCATTCTCAGCGGCAGCATGGAGCCGGCGTATCGCCTGAACGACCTGATTTATACGGTTCCCGTTGAATGCGAGGAGCTTCGCACGGGAGATACAATTTCCTTTGCGATTGCCGGAACCAACGCTATCGTGACCCACAGAGTGGTCGAGAACGATACCGCGCAACGGCACGTTTTTACCAAGGGCGACGCCAATGCGGCGGCGGATTCAGCGCCGGTGCCCTATGAAAACGTAAAAGGCTTGGTTCGCTTCCGCATCCCGGGGGTTGGCGCAATTCTCATGATGCTCAGCTCCAAGATCGGAAAAATCATCAGCATCACCGTCGGGGCGGCGATTATACTGATCTCCATGATTTTCGCCGTCGGCGCCAACGATCAGGAGCAGCCGCAGCAAAGCCGAAGACAGCGCGCCGGTCAACGCCGCGCAGCGCAAGGCAAAGCGCGTTCCGCTGCATCTGCGGCGCAAAGGGGAATCTCAAAGTCAGAGCCACGTGATGCGGCCGCGACGAAACAACCGCGCCAAACGCATTCGTCCAATGAACGCACGCCGCCTCACCGGGTCGCACAGACCGGCGTTCAGGCGTCTGCGGCAAAACCGACGATCAAGCAGCGGGCGTGTACCAAGGCTGATTTGCCGCCGAGCTGGCGCTGAAGAAAGGGGGACCGCAAAAATGTATGAAGCAATTGGGCAAACCCGGCACAGACAGAAGACGCAAAAGAAAAAAATCCCCGTATGGCTGGCGATAGTCGCTATGATGACCATTGCGGTAACTGGAACCTTTGCGTACATGAGCGTCGTTACAACACCCATATTAAACACGCTTTCCTTTGGCAGTGTATCGGTAAGCATTGATGAATCTGGGATTGATCCGGGCAAAGTCCCGTGGGGGGCGAACACAAAGCCGGTGAAGCTGCGCAATACCGGGGGAGCCAACGGTGCAAACATCGTGGTGCGCGCCCTGTTCGTTCCGGTGCTTGAAACAGATGGAACGGGCAAGCCCTGCGAATTTGCGGCAATGAGCGAACCGGTCGATAATGTCATGACGCTAGGAGATGTCAAGCTGCATTTTTCCAGCGATTGGGCAAGCCATTGGTTTTTCAAGAACGGAATGTTCTACTACAAATCGGTTCTTCGACCCGGGGACAGTACAACGCAACTGCTTGCAGGCGTAACATTGACCGACCAGAATTTGACATTCAAGTACAGCAACCTTCAAATTAAGGTGCTCGCCGACGCCTTGCAGGCGGAGGGAGGAGCGGCGCAGGAGGCATGGAACGTTCAAGTGAGCACCTCCGGCACAGTATCCCCGTAGGCGTCGGCACTCGAAAAAGCCGGCATTGGCAAAGGACATCGAATCAAAATATGAAATACAGGAGGATAAAAACATGAAGAACAAAAGACTACTGATTGCATTGCTGACAATTACTCTGGTGATGGTTTTAACGGTTGGTGGGACGCTGGCGTATCTCAATGTGGTATCTACACCCCTCAACAACAAGTTCACTTTTGTTGGCACCGGAACCGGTGGGATGAATGCGCAGACAAATGAAGTCTTTGACCCGACCGATGCGCAAAACGTTGTGCCGGGCAGAGCAATCACCAAGCAGCCTTATGTGCAAAACACCTCAGACGTCGATATTGAGGAATGGGCGGCTATCCGCGCCAGCTTTGTTTATCCTGCTGGCCATGCCGACAACGGCGCTGCGCTGTCAGATGCCGATTTTGCGATTGTGAATCGCGTCGTCACCATCAACGGCTGGAGTACAGGCTGGGTTGATGAAGCGGGAGCAGCGGCTTCGACTCAAAAGACCGGGATTTATTATTGCAGCACGAAGCTGGCTAGAGGGGCGAGTACCGCCAAACTGTTTGATAACGTAACCATTAATACCACAGCAATTCCTGCGGACATCGACGCGCTTGTGGCAATGGGCGGGTTTGAAATCAAGATTGAAGGCGCAGTCATTCAGGCGGAAGGCTTCAATGACATCGCGGCGGCAAAACCCACGCTTAAGGCACTGTTTTAATAGAGAGCCGAACTTGAATTCGGCTGAGTAATGCGGAGGAGAGAAAAGCATATGAGTCAAAAAAAGCGCAGTCTGGTCTGGATTCTGGTGATCGTGCTGGCCGCATGTACAGTGATTGGAGGATCGCTTGCTTATTTCTGGGATCAGGAAAAGGTGACGAACAAGTTTACCATGGCTGGCGGGCCCGGCAGCGATCCCGATACCGGCATCGACATCACAGTGACGGAACCGAACTGGGATCCGGAAAGCGGAAAGAACGTGCTCCCCGGAGACGCGTTGCAGAAGGATCCAACCATCACCAATATCAAGGGCGAATCCTACGCGCGGCTGATTGTCACCCTCAAGGATGGCACGACGGGCGCCGTAATCACCGATGTTGCCAGGGCCAACAAGATCCTTTCAACCATCTACTACTCCAAGACGCTAGACACGAACAAAAGCTATTCCAGCGCGGATCTGGCCGCCATTCCGCATTTCAATGCAGACTTTGTGCTGGATACTACGCGGGGCGGAACCGGCGTCTATTACTACAACCTCAACCGAATACTGACAAAAACCGGTCAGACAGGCAGCAGCGCCACGCTGTTTACCCATGTCATTGCACCCACAGATTGGGATCAAACGGACGCAAAGATACTGGGCGCGTACGACATCGAGATTGCAGGCCAGATTATTCAGGCCAAGCATCTTACATTGACGACGGCATGGGCGGCGCTGGACGGAGAAATGCAGCCGTAGCGGGAGTTTGGCACGAGCATGCTCCGCCGGAGCGCATCGGGAGGCTTCGGCGGAGCGTTAGAGGGAAGGTGGATGCGGTTTGACGAAAAAAAGATTTATCATAGCAATGCTTTCTGTAACGCTGCTGTTCTTTTCAACGGTAGCCGGAACATTCGCATATTTTACCGTAGAGAAAAAAACGGATTCCGGACTGTCCACAGCGAAAGTTGCGGGGACGATTGTGGAAACCTATCAGCAAGCGCAAAAAAACATACAGCCCGGAGATACGGTTCAGAAGATCGTTCATGTGCGCAATGACGGAACCGCAGATATGCTGGTTCGCATCAAGATCGAAAAGGTTTGGAAAAACGGTGAAAACGTCACCACCCTGTCCACAAAGAACATCATACCGGCGTTCAATCTGGATAGATGGATCGACGGCGGCGATGGCTACTATTATTATTGCGGAATTCTGAAGGCGGGAGAGACGACCCAACGCGCCCTGTTCGACAGCTTTACCGTAAACGCCGCCGAAACGGGGAACGAATACCAGGGAAAGACGGCAAATATCGACGTCACCATGGAGACAATCCAGGCGACGGAACGCGCATTGCAGACGTGGGGTAAAACCTATGCGCAGTTGAGGATTACTGCACCGGGCAAGCAGGAAGGCACAACAAGCTACGTTTCGTTTATAAACGCGCAAACAGGCTTCCAGTGCAAGCCGGATTCCGGCAATCTGTTTTCGGCATTTCAGCAGCTTCTGCCGGGAGAAGGCAGAACCCAGAAAATCGAAGTGCGCAACGCCTATACAAGCCCCGTGGAAATCCAGTTCCGGGCAGAGGCGGCACCGCAGACTGCCGCGACCCCGGAGAAGCTTGCGTTGATCGATCGCCTGCTGCGGGAGCATGCCGTTATCAAAATTACCGAGGCGGGCCGCACCCTGTATCAGGGGCCTGCATGGGGTAACTATACGACCCAAGGCTCCGCGCCCGATACGATGAAAAACAATATCAGCCTAGGACGCTTCGATCCGCAGCAAGCGCGCACGCTTACGGTAGAGCTGCAACTCAACGCGCAGACCGGAAACGAATACCAGGAGCTTTTGGGAATGGTTCGCTGGGTGTTTGTTGCCAATGAAAATCTGAGCCCCGCGACGCCGACGCCTACCGTTCAACCGACGCCAACGCCTACCACGTGGCCTACAAAGCCGCCATCCGGTTGGGAGCCGAAACCGGACGCGCCTAAAACAGGCGACGACAGCATGCTGACATGGCTGATTGCCGAGTTTACCATCGCGGCAACGGTAATGACACTCCTGATTGTAAAGTATAAAAAGTTGGCGCAGTACTCAAATAAGAAAGACGCTGTAAGATGAAACGGCTTGTAATCATGCTTTGCATTATGCTGTGCGCAATTGTCATGCTGTGCACCGGAGCTCTCGCTGTACGGAACGTTTTGGAATACACGGTTGGGGATAGCTCCTATGACCAGCTTTCCAAACAGATTTCACAGGCGGCGCCCGCAAACACCCAATCCGCTATGGAAGCAGACGCACCGGAGCAGAATACGGGAACACCCCCGCAAAGCTTGGAAAAGCAAGGTGCGCTGGATTCGGCGGCAATGATCCCGCAGCCGAGTCCAACGCCCACCAACCCTCCCATACCGGCGTCAGTTGCCGACGTCAGCATTGATTTTTCGTCCTTAAAGGCTATAAATCCTGACATAACAGCGTGGATTGTGGCCCCCGGGACGGTCATTCAGTATCCGGTTGCGCATGGACGTGATAACAGCTACTATCTTACGCATTTGTATAACGGAAAGCGCAACGCCAATGGAACAATCTTCATTGATTGCGACAACAGCCCGAATTTCAGCGACGACAATACCATTTTATATGGGCACCATATGAAAAGCGGAAAAATGTTTGCGTCGCTGGAGGGATACAAGCGGCAGTCCTATTATGACCAGCATCCCTGTGTGTATCTATTCACGGCAGACGGTGCGTACGAGGTGCAACTATTCGCAGGAATCGTCCAGGATGGCAGAGAAGGATCCTTAATAAAGAAATTTGCCGACCAGAAGGATATGGAAAGCACAATTAGCAAATGGCGGAGCGAATCCACATTTAAAAGCGAAACGACTGTTCTGGAAGGCGACAGACTGGTTTCCTTGGCGACCTGCACATATGATTACCACAATGCCCGGTTTTTCGTGATCGGAAAACTAGTGAAAATCGGACGTTGGGCGGCGTCCAATCCTACATGACGCGTTTTTCGCAAAAGGAGTAACGATATGCGAAAATTCAAAGGATTGCTGTATATCACATTCTGCGCTGCGCTATGTGCGTCGCTCATAATCCCTGGATTTGCGGAAAACACGGGGGAATCGACAGCGTTTTCGCAACGAGACGCGTCTGCCTCTACCCCGGAAAGCCCGGCCGTGGAACCGGAGGAAACCATCCCCGATGATGAATCCAAGTATGCGGAGGATTCGCAGACACCGCAGACCCCACAGGAGCAGCAAGTCTCTCCGCTAGCGGCAGAATCGCCCGTCCCGCTGCTCCCGGAAGAAACCGGCGGCCTTCCCGCGCCAAGCGCAACCCAAGAAGTCCCCGGCAGCACGGCTGAAGCCGCGTTGACAGCCGCGCCGACAGTCACGCCGACCTTGTTGGAAATAAACCAAGAACCACTGCAAAATATACCGTCGGATCCTGCGGCGTCTCCGGATATGCCGCAGATTTCGGCGCCTGAGGCTGGCGACGGCATGGAATCTTCGGCAGCTATGGCGTCCACGGACTCCGTAGAACCCGACATGGAATACACCCTTGTAAACGAGCCGCTGGGTATGGAGGAGATCGACCTGGATGACGGTCTGCCCAGAAGCGTTCCTCCCAAATTTCCGGAGGGGATTAGAGCCATGGGGGACGATGAAACCATCACGTTGACGGCCGACGAGGTTGAAGCCATACTGACCAAATTGCCCAATGGGCTTTCTGACGCGCGCAAGAGCGTCGTTATCAAGGCATACAGCCTTGTTGGGCATGTGCCGTATTGCTGGGGCGGAAAATCCACCGCGCAAGGCTGGGACGAGCGCTGGGGCAACCCTGTGTATGTGGCTGTCAATGGAGCTGAGGATGAATACGATCTTCGCACCTATGGCTTGGATTGCTCCGGGTATGTGAGCTGGGTGTTTTGCAACGCGGGAGGGACGGCACAAACAGCCGCAATCGGAAACGGTTCCGCCAACCAGTGGGCAAGATCCGACGAGATATGCCGTGAGGATGTATTACCTGGAGATTTGGCTTTCTTTGCGGCGCCGGGAGAGAGGCCCATCAATCACGTGGGCATTGTAGTCGGGCAAAACGACGACGGTCAGTTGATGGTGGCGCACTGCTCCAGCAGGAGCAATACGGTTGTTGTAACGGAGGCAAATAGAACCGGATTTAAAAGATTTCGCAGACCCAATATTCTACAGGACAATGTGTTTATACAGTCTGCGGAACACGTTTTTTTGAAGTGCTGCCTATATGCCGGGGAACAGTATGCACAGCAGGTGCAAGCAGGAAAAGAGACCGCTGCTTCCGACGCCACGTCACCAAATGGGGCAGCAGACCAATATGCCTTCGGCGATTCGGTTATACTTAAATTAGAGCGTGCGGCACTCGATGGAGAACCACCGCGCGGCATCATAATAGGAAAGGAGGGTAACAGCTGGATTATAGCGTTCCCCGTTTCAGAGGGGACAAGGGTGGTCTATGCGTTCTCTGAGGATATGGAACGTCAAATTGATCCGTCCTAAAAACTCCTCCAACCTGCACTAACGTGGTAAAGCGAACGAATTTCATCCTCCTTTACAATAATACCAATTCTGAGCATGAAGGCAAATTGGGAGCAGCCTTTTTAGCCCGTGGCTTCGTCGCCAAAACTTGACGTAGCTGCCGGCTGCGCCTGCGTTTTTGCTTCGCGGCACGAATTTAAAATTCTTGTTCCTGTTTTTGCATGACCATTCAGAAATAGCATAAGAGACAATATTTGTCCTCGAGATCCCCGGTTGCTTTCGATTTTGCGTTGCCTTTGCGATTTGTTGACCGCCTTTTTCTGCTGCCGTTCTTATCAAGCATTTCAGACGGAATGCCGGCTAATGCCATATTCTGCGATTCTTTTACGAAATCCAATAACGATTCAAGCGCTTTTCGGGCAGAGCGAAGGGCGCTTTGATTTATGGACTTCAGTCTGTGCCGTAGCAGCGGCACAGACTGAAGTCCATAAAAAAACGATGAAGCAACCGCCTCCATCCCAGAGGAATACAGCTACATCGGCGACAGCGGAACGCGGGTGAGGAAGATGGTATCAATTCGGCAATTTTAGAAGCATCTGAAAAACAAAGCGCATCTGATCTCGAAAAATGTCATTTTATGTCGCTTGCGTGTACGGAATTGATACGCCAACTATGGCTTAATATAGAAGGAAAGGTATAGCGTTTTTTGTGGTATTGTGATAGCAATTAAAAAACATGTACGATTTGCTGATAGCACAAAGAAAGCCACTCCATAAGTAGCTTGCACCTAATTTGGATGTTATCTCAATCAGCCAAAACAGTATGCTGAAACTGGAAAATGATACAGAAATGTAAAATGACGACGCTGTTTGCTCGGTTTTGCAGATCGGCTCCATGGGCATCCGCGGCAGATTGAGATAGAGGAGAGAAGGGTATGAACAAAAAACGAAACCTGATGATTGCCGGTATTGTGACTCTCTGCATGGCGGGTATTTTGACGAGCCTCCTTGTGGCGGATCACAATGCCAGAAATCATGCCGAACAGCATGCCAGAGGTGTGCTGCTTGATAGCGCGAACGAACAATCTCGTATTTTTGAGGCGGTATTAAGCGGCCAGCACCGTGTGCTTTCCGGTGCTGCAAGCGCGATGGAAACAGCCGACCTTACGGATGTCGAGACCGTGGAGGACGCCCTCGATTCCATGCAGAAGCACTCCGGCTTTACCAATATCCGTTTTGCATTGCCTGACGGGACAATGTACATTGACGGACAAACCTATAACGTCTTTCAGCAGGAAAGTTTTCAAACCGGCCTGCAAAATCAGTGGGGTATGGAGCGCATTGTTGACCGGATTACCGGTGAAAAATGTATTGCGGTCACTGTCCCGTTTTTTCAGAACAACCGATTGGAAGGCGTTTTGGCCGGCATTTTGAATGAACAGGATTTACGCTCCATTTTGGTTTCGGAGGCCTACGGCCAAGAGGGCTACTCCTTTATTGTTGACACGCAGGGCAACGTGATCGTCAGCACCAACAGTGAGCAATATCTGGTTAAGGATCAAAACCTGCTTGACTTCTTCCGCCAAGTCACCTTCGACACGCCGACCTCCCCGGAGCAAATACAGCAACGCATGCAGGCAAGAGAAAGCATGATGCTGCAATACCGGCAAAATGAGCAATCGAGACTAATCGTATGTATTCCGCTGGATATTGCTTCGCTTCCGGAAAACGACTGGTATCTTTTTAACGTTATTGATTCAAAGGTTTTGAATGCGGACATTGCTCAAAGCCGTATGAGTACCATGGAGTCCGCGGCGGTTTTCACGGCTTTTTTGGTTCTTGTCGTATTCATCTTCCTTCTGATGGAACGCGAAAACCGCCGTAAGCTGAAAAAAGAAGCGGAGGAAATGCGCTACAGATCCGATCATGATGTTCTGAGCGGACTTTATAACCGAGAGGCTTTTTTTGCGAAAGCCTCGAAAATGCTTGCCGAAAAGGAGTCGGGAAGCTATGTTCTATCCAGCATTGACATCAAAGGATTCAAAGCGATCAACGACCGCTACGGCAGCGAAATGGGGGATCATATATTAAAACAAATTGCGCAGCAGCTTAGGCAGGGGCTTTGCGAAATGGGCGGCATTTGCTGCCGTGTATCCGCAGACGAGTTTGCGGTTCTTTATCCGTCCCGCTTTCAGGACAGCCAAGAGCTTATGAATCTGCGCCGCAATGTCAGTATTCTGGACGGCAGTATGGATCCCCTTTCCTTCAGCACCGGAAGATATCTTATTACAGAACCGGAGCTGCCGTCCGGACTGCTTTATAACCGGTCGTTGTATGCAAAGGCCTCGGTTAAGGGCAGGCTGGACAGTCAGGTTGCCTATTATGACGAGACGATGCACCAGCGTATCGTCCGAGAGCAGGCAATGATTGAAAAAGCGCCCTCCGCCATGCAAAACGGTGAATTCCAGATCTACCTTCAACCCCAGTTTAACCATACCACCGGAGCCGTCATCGGCGCCGAGGCATTGGTGCGCTGGTTTGATCCGCAGAAAGGCATGGTTTCACCCGTGGAATTTATTCCGCTGTTTGAGCGAAACGGATTCATTTACGAGCTGGACAAGTATGTTTGGAAACAGGTCTGTATCCTGCTGCGCAAATGGATGGATGCCGGAACCGCATCCGCGCCGATTTCTGTGAACGCGTCGCGCAAGGACATTGCCGAGCCGGATTTCTATGAGGTGATGACCGGTCTTGTCAAAAAGTATGCGCTGCCGCCGGAGCTGCTCAAGATCGAAATTACAGAATCCGCTTTTTCAGAAGATACGCAGCAGCTCGTTGAAACGGTAACACGTCTGCGTGAATTCGGTTTCGTTGTTTTGGTGGATGATTTCGGCAGCGGTTATTCCTCTCTCAACATCTTGAAAAATGTTCCCGCCGACATATTGAAGCTGGATATGCGGTTTCTTGAGGACGGTGCCAATCAAAACCGTGGCGGAACCATTACGGAATCCATCGTGCGCATGGCCAAGTGGCTCGGTATGCCGGTCATCGCGGAGGGCGTGGAAACGCAGGAGCAGGCGGAATTTTTGCGTTCTGTCGGCTGCGACTATGTGCAGGGCTATCTCTACGGAAAGCCCATGCCGGTGGAGGGCTACGAGACGCTCCTTGCACAATGTGCAAAAGGCGCCTGTACAGCGGTCTTTGAAACCATCAAGCCCTTGGACAATAATACCTTTTGGGATCCGAAATCTCTGGAAACGCTTATTTTCAACAGCTTTGTCGGCGGCGCGGTCGTCTATGAGTATTATAACGGGAACATTGAGCTGTTACGTGCCAACCGAAAGTACCTGCAAATTTATGCGCTGGCACATGATACCCAGGAAATGCTGCGCTATAATCCGGCTGAATATATGGATGCGGAAAACTATCAGACGATGC
This sequence comes from uncultured Oscillospiraceae bacterium, assembly GCA_964636685.1. Classification (GTDB taxonomy): domain Bacteria; phylum Bacillota; class Clostridia; order Christensenellales; family CAG-138; genus CAZWUK01. The sequence continues at coordinate 17,580 of CAZWUK010000010.1, read as the reverse complement.
TTGGGGCTGTAGAAACGGCTAACCGTACCAATGACGAGGTGGTATTTGTCACCAAGCGGCGCGCGCCGCAAGGCGAAAGGGCGTTTGACTATATCCGCGCTACAATTCGTGTGATTGCCCGTTCGGGAGCCAGAATTCTTGTGTACAGCGTGATAGAGAACATTACCGACCTGATGGAGGCGACCGCAAGTGCGGCGGCCTATGGTGAACAGCTTCTATTCCTGAATGAAGCTGCCCACGGCTTGCTGGCGGAGGCTGATACCGGCGCGGGGATCCAGGGCGTGCTGAATAAAATACTGAACTACTTTAACGGCAGCCGCGCTTATTTATTTGAAATGGACTATCTGTCGGAAACCTCTAAAAACACCTATGAGATCTGCGCTCCCGGCGTGACGTCTGAAATTGCCAACCTGCAAAATGTTCCGCTTGCAGATATGGAGTTTTGGCTGCATACCTTTCAAAAGCAAGACCACCTGTATATCGACGAGGTCAACACGCTGGGCGCTGCCCGTTTGGCGGAACGCGAAACGCTGCAGGCACAGAATATTCATTCGCTGGTCGCCGTTCCCCTGCGAAGATCGGGAAGGATCATCGGCTTTATCGGCGTGGACGATCCATCGCAGAGCGTCGATAATATTGACCGGCTGGAGGCGCTGGGGGACTATATGGCGATTATGCTGGAACGCCGCGACCTCATGGAAACTCTTCGCCGAGAGAAAGTTGAACTGGAAAAAATGGAGCGTATGCAGGGAGATCTGCTCGACAACCTTCCCTGCGGCGCCGGGATATATGAGATACGTGGCAACGATATCAAGGCAATTTATCTCAACCGCGGATACCAGAGCATCGTCGGGACGAAAATTTCGGAGTATACCGGTTTTCCCGTTTTTGATGCAATAAAGCCTGAGGAAATCCCTGTGATTCTGCAAGGTGTAAAACGTGCAATCACAGAGCGTCGGGAATTTTCCATCTACATTCACATTCGCGGCGCTGACGGTCTGTATGCTCCGTTCCTTCTTAGCGGCAGGTGCGTAGCCGGTACGGAAGGGGTCTATCTTGGATACGCTACCTATACTCCTCTGTTGCAAAATGCGGGTTCTATAGCGGAAATGATTCCCCTTGCCTTTTCCGCATTGATGCAAAACTCCTCAAAGCTGGCTTTTATCAAGGACAGGCAGCTGCGCTATTTATGCGGCACCAAAAAAATGGCAGAGCTTGTCGGCCTTTCTGATGAAAAAGAACTGGCGGGTAAAACCGATTTGGAACTGTTTGAACCGGAGCTGGCTGAAAGGTACGGAGCGGATGATAGGAATGTGCTTACGAAAGGCGAGATCCTGATGGATGCCGTAGAACAAATCCCCTCCGTCGATGGCCGAATCCATTATTTTTCCACATCGAAATATCCGCTGTACGACAGTTCCGGCAATATTGTGGGTCTGTACGGCGTCGGACATGACATTACGCAGCAAATGGAGAACGAGCGGCTTTATAAAATATTGCAGACCGCGTCCTCCGCTTATTTTGAATATGTTTGCGTCATATCGCTCGAAAACGGACGCTATGAGCTTTTTGCGGAGAACGGACACACCTGCCACGCAATTCCAACCTCCGGCGACTATCTGGATACCCTTGTATATCTGCGAGATCAATTTGTGATTTCCACCGCACGCAATCGGTATTACAACCATATGAATTTAGAAGCAATATCAAAAGAAATGGAGCATAACCATATATCGCAAAGAACCCTTTTTTGAATGCGACACTTCCCGAACATAAGGAAAAGAAGCGGGATGCGCTTACGCCAGAGCAGCTTTCCAAGGTGATGGATTTTACCGACCGCCCCGATATTTACGATTACTATGTGCTTCATTGCGCCATACAGCTTGCATTCGCCTGTTGTATGCGCGGCGGCGAGGTGGGCGGCGCGCAATGGGAACGGTTCGATATGGAAAATCAGATGCTCTACATTGATCGTGTGATAGCCGCGTGGACAAAAAGCTGGTTGACCGGCTTCCGAAGATGGAAGTGATGTTCAAATTTCCGAATCTGTATCCCGGAACAAGAACGGTCATTGTTCTCAAACAGCCCAAGACCGATGGCAGCATCCGCAATGTCTATACGCCGGATACCGTGACCCAAAAGCTGTCGGTTTTGCGTCGAATGCAGGACAAGCTGAAGCAGGAGCTTGGTAGCGACGGCTACATGGATTACGGCCTGATGATCTGTCAAGCCAACGGCAGACCGATTATGACGGAGCATTTGAACAAACGGTTTAAGGATGTGCTTATCGCAATGGGCGATCCCAATGTTCCCGCTGAGGATGTTGTATTTCACAGCATCAGGCACACCAGCGCAGGCGTGAAGCTGCGACTGTCCAAAGGTGATCTCAAGGCCGTACAGGGCGACGCGGGACAGGCACAGTTAAAGATGGTATCAGATGTGTATTCGTACATTCTCGACGAGGACAGGCGGCTTAACGCCGACAAGCTTGAAAAGGTGTTCTATCGGCATCAGAAGCCCGTTGAGAAAGACCCTGCACAGCCGGAGATCGTTCAGACTGCGGCAGCCACAGACGATGCGGCAAAGGTACTCGAGCTGCTGAACAAATCGCCGGAGCTTACCACCCAACTGTTGCAGCTTTTGGGCGGCGTGGTATCGCAAGGGACTGTATGTGCCCCAAGTGCCAATTAGCAAGAAATTAGCCCCGAAAAACGAGCAATTGGCAAAAAAAGCAAGCTTAACAAAAACTGTATAGACGAAAAAAGCCCCATATCTGGGGCTTTCGTGTGGATGGGGAATGGGGTTTCACCATTCCACTGATCTCCGACGTAAAATCGGCCGCACCCATCCTGTGATGTGTTGACAAAAAAGATGCAAGCATTTGTTCCGGTTTTTGAGCCCGAAATGGTCCTATTTATCAGTGTTTTCATCCGGACACGGGGGTTCAGATTCTCTCCATCTCCAGTTTTTGCATGGCCGATTTCAGTTTTTTGTCATTTCGATTCCGGAATTCTCAAGCACTGTGACTTTTAAGAACCGCACCAGTATAAGGATTTCCCGGAAAAGAAAACGGCCGATTCCGGACACGAGGGTTCGGATTTCGACCGTTGTTCAACTTTTTGCGGAAAGGAGGAGCGACGGAGCGTTACGAAAAATCCGGCAGCACCGAAGTGCTACCGGATTGTGAGTGGAGCGGAGTCCGCTCCGACGTGTTTACCACTGACAATATAGATATTTGGTTTTAGTAATTTGATGTTTCTTGTTTTAAACAAACTGCGCAGTTGAAAATTATGTGGTAGCTTTAATCAACATCTCATTGAAGTGACTAAAATCCACATTCTGCTTTATGATGATATATAAAGTATTTATAAAGCTTTCTTCGGTAATATTCCTGGATTTCAAATCTTTTAAAAGAACAGCGTACAATCGTTTTCCATCATTATCTTCTTTGTATTTTTCATTGAGCGCTGCGGCTGTTTCGTGTTCTGTATGATTATAATCAGTTATAAGCGAATCTAAGGACTTAAGTGTAAACAACGAATCGTTAATGGCTTTTCTGATTGTAGGATTTGGTTTATCTATCAATATGTTCTTTAAGTATTTTTCAACACTATTCACGGGTAAGAAAAGCTTTTTTGTTGAGTTATATTGCTTCGGCACCTTAGCCTCAATATCACCGTCAAGTATGCAGAATACTTTTTTGCCTACACCTAACACATTGAAGGTGGCTAAAGGTACTTACTACAATCATATTTTCAGAAACAAACGAGAACGATCTCAAAATGCGCTTAGGCGAGATACACTACGACCTGTTATTAAAGAGATATTTGATAATTCCAATCAACTATTTGGAGCGGACAAAATCACATCCATTATGAACGAGCAGGGCTATAAAGTATGCAATAAAACTGTATTAGAGCTTATGCGTGAGATGGGGTTATACAGCATCAGCACAACCTCAAAGAAGGAATATTTGAAATGGAAAAGAGGCGAGAATAGAAATATCGTGCATCAAGAGTTCAAAACTTCCGCGCCAAACAAAGCATGGGTAAGCGATATTACGGTTTTCAAGTATAAAGACAAGTATTATTATATATGTGTGATCATTGATCTGTTTTCAAGAAAGGTGATTTCTCACAGGGTATCCGGCAGCGGCAGTACACAGCTTGTCACAAGAACATTTAAGCAGGCTTATGAGAGTAGGCACCCTGAAAATGATTTAGTCTTTCACAGCGATCGTGGCGCTCCGTATTTATCATATGCTTTCCAAAGAAAGCTCAGAGATTTTAGCATAACACAATCTCTATCACGTTCCGGACAGCCGCATGACAACGCTGTATCAGAGTCATTTTTCTCATACTTGAAAAAAGAAGAACTCTACCGTCACACATACAGATCTGAAAGTGATCTCCTAAAATGTATTGATTCTCATATGGCTTTTTACAATGAAAAGAGGCCTCATTCCTATTTGCAATATAAAACTCCGGTAAAATTCGAGGAATTGCACCTAAACCAAAGTGTTTTTTGATAACGCGACCGGTTCGAATCAATTCCCGTTAGTTTTTTTGCGAGGTCGGATTGCGTTTTTTACAAAGCGAATCTCGAAGTATTTCGATCAAACATAAAGATAAAATGCCTTAGTGTAGGCATTTTCGGCAAAAGAAAACCGACGTTATCGAACACGGGGGTTCAGATTACGTCGGTGATTCACTGTTGGCGCAGCAGCCTGTCGAATTCATCGCAGGGCATCGGTCGGTAGAGAAAGTATCCAGCCGCTTCATCGCAATGGAAGCGCTGCGCGATTCTCAACTCTGTTTGGCTCTCAATTCCCTCGCAGTGTACCCGCATGCCCACGCTATGTCCGATTCGAATGAGCCCAAGAAGCAGTTTGAGCCGGTTTTTGTCCGGCAGCGTCGTTAGGAGACTGCGGTCAAGCTTAATCCGATCGACGGGATACTCCGTCAAAGCGCTGACAAATGTATGTGCGCCGCCGAAATTATCTGCGGTAATCGTCAGGCCCATTGCGCGCAGCTTTTCCAGACCGGCAACTGCCGCGGTGTCGCCGGCGCGAAGGCCGTCTGTTCTGATTTCGATGCCCAGCTCGCCCTGGGTAACGCCGCATTCACGCATGAGTGTGGAAAGCCGATCCAAGAAGGCGTTGTTGTGCAGATTTGCCATCGAGATGTTGCATGAAACCAAAACCGGCGCTTTCCCGGGTTCCCTGTGCGCCTGTATCCAATGGCACATGCGTTCCAGCACACGTTCGTTCAGCTCCTCGATTTGCCCGTAGCGTTCCAGCAGCGGCAGAAATGCAGCAGGCGTGAGCAAGCCGCGCTCCGGATGTTCCCAACGCACAAGCGCTTCAGCGCTGATGATTCTACCTGTTTGTATATCGATGCTTGGCATCACATACACGATAAATTCATCGAGGCGCAGCGTGGAAAGCACTTCGCGCTTAATCTGCTTGGCCTCTTGCGCACGCCGTATCATTTCCTCGTCGCATATGACGACAGCAGCCCGTCTGGTGCCGGCGGCTTCTGCGGCGATGCGTGCTGCCGCAATCGTTTCGTCCAGATCATCGTGAGTCAGTTCGCAGAAGCATACACCGACAAACGACTCCATCGCGTAGCCCTTTTCGGCCTGCAGCGAATAGCTGCGCAGTGCATGCAGAAATGTTGAGAGTTTTTTTACTGCCGCAGGCTCTCCGTCCGCCGGAAAGCATATGGCATATGCGTACTCATTGTCAACGCGCGCCGCAATCCACTCCGGCTGCATGCAGTCTTGGAGCAGCGCCCCGACGGTGCAAAGGTACTCGTTGATCTCTGCATCGCCAAAGTATTCGCGGAGTTTTGCTGCGTTAATATCCACATAGGCAAGCGCATACAGCGGCAGCTGTCTCTGCTTGAGCAGTTTTTCGAAGCATAAACGCAGATACGAAAGATTGTGCATGCCGGTCAACGTGTCGGTCCTTGCGCGGGATGTATGCAGCCGCCGGTTTCGATTTTTGGAAATCAGCAGACACAGCAGCAGTATCAGGGCGATGTTCCAGCCGCCGAACAGCAGCGCGGCGAGCAGCGGAGACATGTGACGCTTATCCAGCTGCGCCGCACCCGCTATCGCGCACGCCGTTTTTTCGGACTCCGGTATGGCAAGAATGGCTTTGTCAATGATCGCTTGCAGTTCTTTGGGCGCCGAAGCGGTATAGGCCAGACAGTACTCTACGCCTTCATACCGGAAACAGGGCGCACTGCGCGTCAGTCCATATTGAGAAAGCGCGTCTGCATCGTCGGCGACAACCGACACGATGTCACCCTGACTGGTGGCAGCCAGTTCAAAGCGGTTTCGAGTATTCCCTGCGAGATAGGTAAAACTCATTCCGGTTATTTCGGAGAGCCGTTCGAAAAACATGGGCATGACGCCTATGTATGTACCGTATGATAAGTATTCGAGCGGAGCGCTCTTCGGACTGCCGATTACGACAACATTGCCGTAGTGTTCCGCATAGCTCTGTTCCGCCTCTGTCAAAATGTCGGTTGCGGCGCCTGACTCCGACGCCTCGGCCATAGCGGCTGAGCCCGCGCATAAAAGCAGTTCGAGGGATAACAGCAATAAGAACACCGGTTTACCCCGCATAAGCCTACGAAAAATCAGCTTCATGTCCTGTCCTCCTCCCGGTAAGTAACCTCAACATGCTGGCGCTGCATCTTGTTCCAGCGCAAGCGGTTTTTTCGATATCCGATAAAAGCGGTCAGTCTGGTATACAGCAATATCATGCGCAGCACCGTATTTTCAAACAAGCAATACACGATCGCTTTTACCGCATCGCCAAACGTAATCTCGATGCCGGACACATGTACGCGTGAAAAGAAGGCCGTGATCGAAAGCGCCCAGCCGTAAGAGGCATATATCAAATAGAACAGCAGCATAAACGGCACATTGATTAGCCCCGCCACGGCGGCAAGTATCGTAGTGCCGATGCCAATAATCTCAATTATCGGCGACAGCAGCTCGTATATGACATAATAGAGATACGCCATCCACATGGAAAATCCGATACCGGGGCGTATGAGAAGCTGCCGATACTTGTGGATATTCTGAAACAGTCCCAGGTGCCAGCGGCGGCGCTGGCGAATCAGATCGCGGAGACGATACGGTACTTGCGTCCAGCACACCGCATTTGGCGCATACTTGATGATATACGGCACGTCGTGTGAGCGGAAGAATACATGCAGCTTCACGACAATTTCCATATCCTCGCCGATGGTGTTGAGAGAGAACCCGCCGACAGAAACCAATGCGCTGCGCAAAAACAGCCCGAACGCACCCGATATGATCAAATTGCTGTTGAACTGGTCGAACAGCATTCTTGTGGAAAGAAACGATCGGTCATACTCCAGCACCTGCATGCACGCAAGCGCTTTCTTCGGCATGGTCGGACGCACAAAATGCCCCATATGAATCTTGAGATCGTTGGCAGGGCGTACCAGCCCGCCGACCGCGACAACATTGCCATTTTCCAGCATGGGGGCGACGATTTTCGTAATCGCATCGCGCTCCAGCATGGAGTCGGCGTCCATTGTAATCACATAAGGATACCTCGCTGCGTTGACACCCATGTTAAGCGCATCCGCCTTGCCGCCGTTTTCCTTGATGATCAAAGTCAACGGAACGGCCAGACTGTGGCTTTCATAGACGCTGATTGCGGCGCGGCATTCTACCTGACGGTGAATCGGACGTCTGACACGGTGCATCTTGCAGGCCTCAATCAACAACTCCGACATGCCGTCCGTCGAGCCGTCGTCCACCACGATAACCTCATAGATATTATAGTCCAGATCCATCAAGGAGTGGACTGTACCGAGTATTGGCACAGACTCATTATAGGCCGGTACAATAATGCTGACCGGAAGATAATAATCGTCCGGCAAACGGTTCCGAAGCCGCTCTCCAAGCCAGTCTTTTTGTAATTTGGAAACGCTTGTAACGACCGCCAGAAACTGAAACGATGCGTATCCCAGCAGATACGCGACAAACAGTATGTTGATGACAACAAGAATTCTACGGATTGCCTCTATCGTCAGAGAACTCATGTCGACGCTGCCCCCTCTCTGGCCGACGCCTCACGTTCACGCATGATATCCAGCCGATACTGCACGATTTCCCTCGCGTAGCGGTCCTCCCCGTTGATAATGTCGGAAAGCTGCAAATAATCGATGCCAAGCTTATCGAGACTTGCCGACGCATTGAAGCGCACATACCAATCCGTGCTGTGAAGCGCCGCTTTGAGCGCCTGAACGGTTTCCGGACCCGGATAGGCTGCCAGAGCGGACGCGCTGATAGCGGCATAGACAATGGGATACTCGCGGCTCCCCAGCATCCTTAGCAGCGTCACATACGCATCGGCAAACGGATACCTGCCAAGATACCGGATGGCAGCCAGATGCAGCTCCATATCTTCCGATGGATCCAGCAGTATGTCCAGCATGCGGGAAGCGTAAGCTGGGCTTGTCAAACGGGTAAAGTTAATCAGTGCCAGCCGGTAATCGGTATGCAGTTGCTGATAGGTATCCCACAGCGTGTTCAGCAGCAGCGGCATGTCGCCCGTAAAGCGCACAAGGCCGTCTGTCAGCAGCTTTGCCTGGTAGGATGGATAGATACGGTTAAGCAAAAGCAGCGCTTTTTTCACCCGTTCACAGTCGCCGAAGCGATAAATTGACGATAACGCATTTTGCCGGCAGATAAGCGAATTGCTGCGCAGCCGCATAAACAGAAACTCGTAGATCCGTTCTGGCGCATCGGTATGCTTCGACTGGTACAGATCGCCCAGCACATGCGTATAGTACGTCAGGATCTGCAATGTCGTATGGTTCTCGTAATAATCGCACAGCTTCGAAAAAACCCGGATTCGGGTCAATAGAAATTTTTGCAGGCCTTCCGGATTTTCGGCGCGTACCGTTTCGACAGCCTTCGCAAACGCCATGAGCCGCGCATAGCTTTTAAGCTGCCGGTACAGCTTGCGCTGCCGGGCGCGCGCAACGGATTTCTTCGCTGGAGAATCTTGCATCGCCATCCTGCGGATTTTTTTTGTATAGGACTCCGTCCGCTTTTTTAGCAGCCACGCTTGCAGGGCGTGATATGGCAGCAGAAAAATGGAGAACAGCGTCAGTCCCAGGCAGATGACAGTGTAGATATAGATTGCGGTTTCTATATTCATGCAGAGGCATCCCCCTTCCAGACGGCCTGAATAATCCCGTATGACTGCTTCAGCCGTTCGCTGTACAATATCCGTTCCCACCCATGCAGGGGGATCGCGTTCATAACCGTCTGTTCCGTGGCGGACTGCGGCGCAGCGCCAATATAGATGCAGTCGATACGCTCTGCCTGCACGCCATAGTGCGCATAATAGTCCGCATGCGCCATGCTTCCCGATGGATCCGACAGGTTGAGCAGCTGCCACGGGATGCGGATCTCCACGCAGTCGCCGCCGTAGCAATAGTCCGCAAGCGAATCGTATTGGCTTGCATTCGGGTTGGCATTGCCTGCGCGAAGGCGCCCCGTTTCCACAGTATCATACCGCCGGAACGCTTCCCGCTGCGCCTGATCCATGCCGAGCAGATCCAGCGAAGCGTCGAACGGAACCTTCAATACGTTGCGAATGGGCAAGAATACATCAGTATTCGCAAGGGGAACATGGTAGAAGGGGTTTTCGCCGCTGATGCGCTCCTCGTACATCACGCGAGCGGCGTCATACCGCTGCTGCACAAGCATTTGCGCACTGCCGTCTGTATCCAAGGCAATGAGAAAGTCCGCATATCGCGTAAAGCGCGCATCGGAATCCGCGAGGGTGAGACTGCCGGAATTCGGCGTAACATCCAGCGGGATATACAATGGCGCATCAAACTGAGCCCCCTGCACCAGCAGATAAAGGTATGCCGCGTCATACTGTGCGCTGAGGCGGCAGCCGTTTTGTGTGACGGCCGGCTCAATGCCCGTCCAATCGTCCGTGTTTCCGTCCATATAGCAGACAGTCGAATCCTCCTGCAACGGCGTAAAGGATAGAATGCCGTAGCAGTTTTCAATACTCTGCACGTCGTACCAAAGCTGCTCACGTTCCTCGTCAATAGAAAAAAGCGTGTTCCAGGTGGTGCGCGACCAGTTATCCTGCCAGCTTCCGATTACAGCGCCCTGGCAGCCGGCCGCAAGAAATCCGCGGTATGCCTCTACAAGCGCCAGCCCCTGCTCGCGTTCTGTAAAGCGTCCCTGCGGATGCTCGCTGCTTGCGTGCTGATCTGTTGCGCGCGCCGTGCTGAATCCGTAGTTTAAGATCACGACCGGCATATCGTGTAAAAGCGTCAAAAACTGCACATAGCCGTCATATATCCCGGACGGATCGACAAGAGACAATATTTCGGAATACTGCTTCTTGTCTCCGTCGGACAGACAGTCGAGAAAATTCGTAATGTGCGCGCGCATCCAGTAGCCGGCAAAGCAGCCGGACAGCGTTTTGTCCGTCGGTACAATGTGATCCGTATTCAGCCGCGCGCACTTGTCAAGCTGCAGCTGCACATTCGGCTTATATTCCAGCGGATCTGTGGCAAGTCCATTGGAAAAGCTGATCAGCCGCTGCGTTCGATATCGCTCCGTTTCATATCGCATAAGCGTATCCGCCATCTGCGCAAGCAGCGACTCCGTTGCGGTAGCGTCGTCAGAGGCGCAATAGTATTCCCCGACGTATGAATCGGATTGCTGATGCGCCTGATCGGTATAGGCGACGGTATACGGAGTCCATTCGCTGCCAATGACATAGCCAATGGTCCATTCGGAAACGTTTTCCAAATAATTCCCGCTGCCGCTCACACGCCCGAGCGCCACCAGCTCGTTGCCATGAATGACGTTGACCATCGTTTTCATATGTTCCAGATAGTAGTCCAGCAATCCAAACGCATCCTTGGCATTGTTGAGATCATAGTCCGGGAACGTCAAGCCCTGCAATAAATACAGCGGTGTTTCGCGCTCCCGGTTAAAGCGGGCAAACGCGTTGTAAAATTCGGAATCCATGATCGTATATACGTTCACGGTATTTGCGCCCATATCGGCAATCTGTGTCAGCCATGTATAGTATTGCGCTTCCGTAGCCGCAAAGTCGCTTGTAAAATACCCGGGGATACAAGCGTCAACAATCACGCCTCGTATCACGAACGGCTCGGCAGATTTGTCCGCACCCAAACGAATAAAGTCGGTATCCGCGGTTGCGAACACGCTGATCGGTTCGTCCGCATTCAAAGAACGGAAGAACAGATTTTCATACAGCATGAAATAGCGGAGCAAAAAACCCACTACGACTGCAATTGCCAGAAGAATGATCGCCTTTTTCATGTAGTCCCGCCTTATGCCTAATCCAAGTATTGCTTGATGCGCGCATGATCGCAGTATTGCCGCAGAGAATCAATGTTGGCGTCCATCCACTCACCGCGTACGGTCATAAAGTCCTTTAGCTGCCGCAGCGCCTCCTCATAGCTGCGCGGGTTTCGTTCATTGGGCCTAAGCTTGTTGAGATTATCCAGATCCGCCGGGTTGAAGGCATATCCCCAGACTTCGTAGTTGCGGGGGATCGCGTCGCTCAAGAAAGCTGCCGTATCATCGATCAGCCGGTTTAGTCTTGCATTGTCAAGAATGCCGCCGTTTCGCATTTTTCGATAGGATTTGATGACCTCGCCAACGAAAAACTCGTCCTTGAGCAGCATCTTGAACCATGTTCTTTCAATATAGTTAAAGCCCGTCCCGTCCGAACCGGCAATATCCAGAATAAAGTTATTCGCAGCGTTGTTAAAATCCCAGCCCGGACCGATACAGATTTTCCCGCCAAGATCCTTATAGAGATATGTCGACCGGGAGCACATATCGTTGATGGCTAAAAATTCGCTGAAAATATAGTAGTTCACAAAGCTCTGCACATCAATATACGCACGGTAGCCCTTGCTCTTATCGTTGAAATCATAGGAATACAGCGCCTTTTCAAATTGGCTGATGTCCGCGTTGATGTAGTCTTTATAAGCTTCCGTCAAACCGAGTCTTCCCGGGTATATGACCTCTATCGCGCTTTTCGGTTCCACATTATATGTATAATAGGAGAAGGTTTTCACTTCAAACATATCCCGGTTCTCTTTATCCAATCGCACGATGTAGCTGGTTTTGTCCTTGCGCGAGTCGGTCGGCGCAATGTTGACACGGGTTTTTCCGATGCCGATGAGTTCCATCATCATATAAAGGCCCCGGTACGCGCCGTCAAGATACACCTCGCAATAGCGCACGTCCGGCGTGAAAGAATCAAGCTCGCCGTATAGATTCATATAGATATAGTTGCGCAGCAATGTTTTATCCAAAAACGGCCCGTATAAAGCCCATTCATCATGCGCGCCCATCCCCATTACGTCCAGCTTCCGCTCCAGGCCGTCGTCCGTTTCCAGCATGATCTTGTAGCTTTGCTTGTCAAACAGACGCGAAGAATTGCCGCGCACGCGAATCCGTATCTGCGAATCAATATCCGGGCTGTCCTCGAGATGGTTATACTCGCCCCGACGGTCAATGATCCGGATATGCGCACGGATATAGCTCGAACCATCTTCCGCCGATTCATATCCGATGGTTGCGCCGTTTGCATCCGTGACAGTGGTTCCCGGTATACGACGGCCGCCGGTTTCGATGGAAACGATCGGAAAACGCGTATTCAGCGTGTTTTCCACATAGCTGCCGGCATCGGGCTCCTGCAGCTGCTCATGCTGGTAATAGCGTACGGAACGTTTATATGCGCTTTCGCGTATCCAATGCGCAGCAACCAGCGCCACAAGCATCATGACGCTGATTACAACACAGATAAAAACGAAATTCCGCAGCCAAGACCGCATAGCGCGTCAACCTCCGATGTCGTCGTTTTGCACAACCAGATTCGCATATTCTATATCGGACAGTTCGTGGATGGCTTCGACTACGGGTGCTTTATTCTTTTCGGCCTTCGTAATCATGCTGCGGGTAATCTCATAAATCAACTCCGCCGCCTCCGGCGTAGAGTTCTTCACGCGCAGCTTTGCCCGGTACCCGAAGTATTTGAATATGACGGATTCCACCTTTGGCATGGCGCGCATTTTGCATCGAACGATCAGCAGCAGCCGGTCATCGTTGCGGATCGCGCCGAAGAGCAGCAACAATAAGAAGACTACGCCGCTGCCGATGCCGGCGACCTCAAAATCTCCCACGCCGCAGCATATGCCAACGATGATTGTCCAGAAAATATAGGCGGTATCCCGTGCGTCCTTAATCGCCGTTCGGAAGCGGACAATGGAAAGCGCGCCGACCATACCAAGCGAGAGCGCAATATTATTGCCGATAACGGTCATGACCGTAGCCGTCAGCACGGTAAGCGTCAAAAGTGTTATATTGAACTTGCGGCTGTACAGCGTACCTATATGCGACAGCTTATAGGAAATACATATCACGAGGCCGATCACCGCTGAAACCGCAATCTGCAAAAGGATTTGCTCGAGCGAAAGGTCTCCGGAATCCTCGAGCAGTGTTACAAGCAGTTCTTTCATGTTTTCCTCCTCCTTAGAATCGCCCAGCGCAGTATTTTCCAATGGAAAGTGCGCTTCCGTCAACGCCGCGAATGATGTCCTTGATATAGCTCGGCAGGAACCCGTCGTACTTCACTTCAAGCGTTACCTGAAAAGCGTCCACAACAGGTTTAAGCGCCAGCGCTTCTGAAAAGATGTCAAAGCAGCTCTGCGTCGCGCGCAGGTTTCGGTCGAAAGTAATGCGGATCTTGTTCTCCGGCGCGATAAACGCCATCCGATCGTACGCGATCACCGCCTTGGGACGGTAGGTTTGCGTCTGCATCAAGCCGTAGCATTCCCGCGCAAACTCGCTATCACTGAAAAGCAGGCATTCATAATTGCCCGCGATCAACGCACGCGCCTCCGGTTTCTTTAGGAAGATGGAACGCTTGAGCTGCCGGGTGCCCTGCTTCTGCTTCATCTCAAGCGAAGCGCCGTCCCCTGCCGGATCATAGCACCGGAGCCGGATCTTGCGGCGGGGGTCCGTGCCGTCGATCTTCTCCCAATAGTCCCGATCCGACAGCGTATCGAAGTACAGGGATCGAATGGGATAGCCGTTCACTCCGTTATGCAAATCCGCATGCAGCAGTTTCCGGAATATGCCGGTCAGGCGGTAATACTCTGTCAGGGGAATGCTGTATTTCACTTCCGTACGCAGTACCTGATTCATGTTGCATCCCTCAGCATATTTGCCAACCATTCATAGCTGTGAAAGGCAAAGCCCAGCTGTTGCCCCGGCAGCGCGTTTTGCAGTTCCGTCCAAGCCTCCTCCAGAGCCGTCAACCCTGCGTCATGGTAGGTATTGCGCGGCGTCAGTCCGTAACTTCCGGCGGGCTGAAGCTCGGAAACACAAATGAGTTCCTTACGGTATGTGCGTGTCAAGTTCGCTTCCCACTCCAAATAGCGCAGTTCCTCTCCCCGATAATAGGCCATCACTGCCACTTTGTCGCAGCCGTCGCGAATCACCGACTGAAGCGCTTCGTCATCAAAATGTGCGGGGACACAGACGATTACGGAAAGCCCCTCCAGGACAGCCGCATCGTATGCCGCAATCATATTGCGCGCATATTGCTCCATAACCGCCGCGCGGTCTTTCGCGTATTCCCCGGTCAGCTGGGGTTCTACGTCGAGGACGACACCGCAAAGCCCGTCTATTTCACCGCAGCGTTTCACGGCCTGCAGCAGGGAATGTGCATCCGTTTCCAGCGCCCATTGCGCATCTCCCGTTAACGCATACACAGCAATGCCGTTTCGGGAAAGCGCCGCGACAAAATCGGATATTGCCGCTGTATCCAGGGAATCGCTGAACCATTGGAAAACGGTATTAATCCGCATATTCTTTAAGTCTGCCATCACCTGCTCGCGCTGCTCGGCAAGCACGTCCTCCTTATTCCATGAAAACACGGCGCGTACGGGCATAAGCGAAGGTGCGGCGACGGCTTCGCCTGCAGTCGCTGCAGCGTGTTCTGCGCTGTCAAAACCTGTTGAGAGCGCCTGCGGGGAAGCATCTGCGGCGTCATAGCATGCCAAACACAGGCACAGGGCGCCCGCAAGCAGCAGGCTGCCAACGGAGATATTCCATTTCAACATGGCACCGCCCTCCTTTCTATGAAGCGCGCATCAGGGAAAACTCGTCGATCACGTTTTCCCGTTTCGATTCCCAGGTTACAATTTTAATGGTCTCCTCACCAATGTGAAGACTGGACTGCATCGCAACATACTTTTGCCTGGCAAATGCCGTATAAGGCTGATCTTCCATCAGGTCGTAAAACTTGCTGCCTGTGGAGGAATTCAGCGTCAGATACAGCACTTCGCCCGGCAGCTTTTTGGCATGAGTTCCGGTATACCGGACCGGCTCGGTTCCCTGCATAAGATAGCTGCGCGAATAGGTATGATCGTGGCCCGCTATGACAAGATCGATATCCAACCGAGAGAAAACAAGCGAAAGCGTTTCACGCATTTCCACAACGTCGTTGCGGTCAATGTTGTTGCCCTGGCTGAACAGCGCGTGGTGCATGAGCACAATTCGCCACTGCGGCTCGCCATGCATGGATTTGTACTCCTCTAGCGCCGCATTTAAAAACGCTTCGTGCACAGCGGTGTCGTGTTCGTTGCTGTTGAGGCAAAGGAACAGGCAATTGCCGTACGAAAACCAATAGTCGCCGCTCATTTCTCCGGTGCTGGGCGTGACGCCAAGCGACGAATGGTTTGGCACATTGATGGAATCGGAAAGCGTTTCCGCCAACTCATCGTGGTTGCCGATAATCATTGCCGTCGGCAGCCGTGTCAGCCGCAGACTGTTGATGACGTCGCGATACACCGGTTCGTCGTCCGCATCGACGGCGACATCGCCGAGACATACTGTAAAATCCAGATCACTGCTGATATAGGGCAGCTGCAATTCCCATATGTCGAGGAATTTTTCGGCCTCCGGTTGCGAAAGCTGCGGGTCGCCCAATAGCAATACATCAACGCCATCCTCGACCGTTCCCGTTTGAAAGTCGCCGTACATCACGATGCCGCCGCACCGAATGGTATAGCTGTACTCTGTTTCCGGCTTCAACCCGGAAACATCGGTGCGATACGCATACCCGTTTTCATAGGGCTCCCAACTCGCTGCATGCAACGTCTGGCTCTCGTTGCCAAGCGTTTCACTCAGGGTGAACACCGCCTCGCTTTGCAGCCGTCCGTTTCGCTTCCAGCTGACACAGAGCGATTCGCTATCCGCTCCGACGCCGATGTACGTTGACACGATCTCCGGTGCGACCGCCGACAGCGAGCAAAAATCAAAGTACACGTCCGAGCTGCTCTTGTTCTGCTGATGCACCTCGACCGCCAATGTGTTCTGCCCGGCCGTCAGCCGATCGGCAAGTATGTCAAAAACGTCCGTATTGGGACCGCCAAGCGCGTCCGCCGCGCCGTAACACATATTGCCGTCGTATCCGCCGTCCGGAACATTTCCGGAATATACTTCCTCTCCGTTTAAATATACGATGATCGCGTCGTCATAGCTGACCTGGGCTTCCAAAATTTCAAACGCCTTTGGGTCTGGCACGGTAAAGGTCGCCCGGAAATAATACGCTTCCAAATCCACGTTGCTGTCCGGGTAGTATTGCGTTAGTAAATTGTCCGGCTCCCGGTTGTCCAACATGACGGCCAGCTCTCCGTTCTTCGCACCGAAGCTCCCGGCTGCCGTTTTCCATACGCTGTCATCATAGGAAGGCAGCGTCCAGTCCTGCCCGTCCGCAGGAATCGCCTCCGCTTGCCCCGTATCCAGATACCGCCAACTGAAATCGCCGCTCTGCAATAGATTCTGCGGGTAAACGACTGCAGCGGTTATTTGGGGCTGCGGCGTAATAACAGGCGATGCGTCTGAGAGCAAATAAACGTTATCGATAGAGGAATCGCGGAGAGCTGCG
This sequence comes from uncultured Oscillospiraceae bacterium, assembly GCA_964636685.1. Classification (GTDB taxonomy): domain Bacteria; phylum Bacillota; class Clostridia; order Christensenellales; family CAG-138; genus CAZWUK01. The sequence goes on along the minus strand of CAZWUK010000010.1, from coordinate 554 downwards.
CAGCCAACGAGCAACATTGCAGATACCGCAAAAGCGATCGCCGGAAATAGATACCGTTCTTTTATTCGCATCCGATCACCTCCATATACCCGCGAATACTGCTTGCCACGACGATTGCCATCTCAAAAAGCTTTCTTCCTCAAATCTTCAAAAGCAGAACAACTATGAGCGCGCTGCTACCACTGAAAACGAATCGGTTGACTGCCCGTGATGGATGCGCGGGTATAATCGCTGTTTCGTTCCCCTTAACCGTATTATATTTATTATATCTTTTTAACGACCGATAAGTCAATATAAACACATCTCACAACGCTTTGCAGGTTTTGCATCCGTTTTCTTTCAATTATTGTTGCCACTGTTAGTCTCTCTTTCGCGAATACCAGTGTTTCTCTACATTTTTGAATGGGTTAGTGTGCCAAACAGTGTGCCTCACGCTTAACTTGTCACACTTGGAAAAGAGAAAAGCACCGAAAACGGGATGTTTTCGATGCTTTCCTACTGGCTCCCCCTGTTGGACTCTCCGCTCCATCCGCTGCTTGCTTGCGCTCCGCGCT
>CAZWUK010000009.1:0-38697 GCA_964636685.1 uncultured Oscillospiraceae bacterium | reverse complement strand
GGCTGACGGTCTGCGCGCAAGTCCTCGTCGCGGAAGCAGCGGGCAATCTGGAAATAGCGGTCGTAGCCGGAGAGCATCAAAAGCTGCTTGAACAGCTGCGGGCTCTGCGGCAGCGCGTAGAATTTTCCGGGATGGACGCGGCTGGGTACCAGATAGTCTCTCGCGCCTTCGGGCGTGCTGTTGGTCAGGATCGGGGTTTCGATCTCAAGAAAACCGTTGTCGGCAAAATACTGCCGCGCGGCAAACGCGATCTGGTGCCGCATCATGAGGTTCTTTTGCATGACGGGGCGCCGGAGATCGAGATAACGATACTTCAAGCGCAACAGCTCGTTGGCATTGCAATCGTCGCTCACGTCAAACGGCGGCGTTTCGCTCTTGGACAGGATCTTAAATTCCGTCACAAGCACTTCCAGTTCGCCGGTCTTCATATTGGGATTGACCATGTTCCCCGTTCTCTTGGACAGCGTGCCGCGTACAGCCAGCACGTATTCGGAACGGATCGTGCACGCGCGGTCAAAGTCCTCTTTGGAAAGCGTGCTGGAATCGAACACGACCTGCATCAGACCGGTGCGGTCGCGCAGCTGCACAAATACCAGCGCGCCAAGATCGCGCCGAACATTTGTCCAGCCCATCAGGGTAATCTCTTTGCCGACATCTTCCATGGAAGGCTCCGTGCAATAGCAGGAGCGTTTCCATCCGCCGAGTAATTCTCCCATACCTTTATCTCCTCATCAATACATTTGCAATATCACTAGGTACCAGCGCGATCTCCACGTCAGTCCCGTCGTTCATGTTGTGCAGCTTTGCGCGATTGCCCGCGATCTCGTCGTCGCCCAGTACCATCGTGCAGGTCGCGCCAACCTTGTTGGCATATTTCATCTGCGCCTTGACGCTTCTTGCCATATGATCGATTTCCACGCGACAGCCGAGCTTTCTTAAGCTGCTTGCCAGCACAAATGTCGCGACCTTCGCCCGATCGCCAATCGCCGCCAAATACAGATCGTACCGCACAGGCTTAGGGATTTCAATGCCGCATTCCTTAATCAGGAGCAGCAAGCGTTCCATTCCCAGTCCAAAGCCGACAGCCGGCATATCGGGGCCGCCAAGCTCGGAAATAAGCCCGTCGTAGCGACCGCCGCCGCAGACCGTTCCCTGCGCGCCGATCTTATCGGACACGATCTCAAAAACGGTCTTTGTATAATAGTCCAATCCGCGCACCAGCATTGGATCCATTTGATAGTTGATATTCAGCGCATCCAGGTAGGCGCGCAGCTGCTGCATGTGCTCTGCGCAGTCCTCGCAGATGTAGTCCATCACACTCGGCGCACCCAGCGCAATCTCATGGCAGCGCTTTTCCTTGCAGTCCAGAATGCGCAGCGGGTTCTGCTCAAAGCGAGTCTTGCAGGTTTCGCACATCTCCCCCATGTGACTATGCAAATACTCGCGCAGCGCGTTCTGATACAGCGGGCGGCATTGGGGGCAGCCGATGCTGTTGAGCTTGACCGTCAGATCGGTGCAGCCGATGCGGTTGAGCAGCTCCAGCGCAACGGTAATACATTCTGCATCCGCGCTCGGATTGGGGGCGCCCAAAAACTCGATGCCAAACTGATGATGCTCGCGCAGTCTGCCCGCTTGCGGTTTTTCATAGCGTAAAACGGGGTTATTGAGATAGTAGATCTTGGTGGGCTGCGCATCGACAAACAGACTGTTTTCCACAAACATACGCGCAATGCCTGCCGTTCCTTCCGGCTTCAGTGTGATCGAGCGATCTCCCTTGTCCTGAAACGTATACATTTCCTTCTGCACGATATCGGTCGTATTGCCAACGCCGCGCAAAAACAGCTCGGTATGCTCGATGACCGGCGTTCTCGCCTCAAGAAAACCGTATTTTGCAACGATCTCCCGGATCATTGTCTCTACATACTGCCACTGGTAACTCTCCTGCGGCAATACGTCCTTTGTCCCTTTGGGCGCTTGATAAGCCATTTGCTTTCCTCCTGTACAAAATAAAACGCAGGTCTCCATCCTCATAAAGGGACGGAAAACCCGCGGTGCCACCCTGATTGAGCAATATTGCTCCACTCGAATCCAGTAACGCGGATGAAACGTCGCAGCTTACTCCATTCAGCCGCGCGGTTTGCGGATGCCTTTCACAGGGAAAAGATGCGTGTACAGATCTCAGCCTCGTCTATACTCTCTTTGCTGCCGCCTTTACCTGTTACTCTTCCGTTCATAACCTTTCATGCTATTATCCCTGTCAAACTATCTTCTGTCAATCACAAAACAGGCGTATCCGCTCCGCGATCAAACGGGGCAGCTTTTCGCAATATGTGGAAATATCCTTGGGGTTCGGAATCCGTTCAATACGCTGTTCATTTGCAAAGACGCGCTTAGACATAGCGCCTGCCCCATGCGCAAGAATGGACGTTGTTTCCTCCATCATGTCAATATTATAAACGCATACCTTATCGGGCAGCGCATAACCCACATTTTCAAGATTGCCTGTCATATATTTCTGGCGATACATATAGTACGGCAAAAGCCCCATGCGTCGCGCCGTGTCATAACCCGCCGCGATCATGCCATCGACCTCCTCAGGCGTTGCCAGCGTGTATTCTTCCATATGGGCTTTGAGCATGGAGGAGCGCTTGATCGCAAGCGAATGCACCGTGAGATTCTCGGGCGACAAGGCCGCAACGCGGCGAAGCGACCGCAAAAAATCCGCCGTCGTCTCTCCCGGCAATCCTGCGATCAAATCCATGTTGATCGACAAGAAGCCCACGCGTCTGGCAAGCTGAACGGTGTTTTCAATATCCTCCGCCGTATGGGTTCTGCCGACTCGGCGCAGCGTCTCATCGTTCATCGTTTGCGGATTGATGGAGATGCGCGACACACCGCGGGTCTTGAGAACAGCAAGCTTTTCTTCGGTGATCGTGTCCGGTCTTCCCGCTTCTACGGTACATTCGATCCTCGAAAGATCGCCGTAAACATCGGCGGCGGTCGTTAATAGTGCATCCAGCTGCGCGGCAGACAGCACCGTCGGCGTACCGCCGCCAAAGTAGATGCTGCGTACGCGGTAGCCGCCGCCGGCAAGCAGCGCGCTGCCGGAGCGAACGTCATCGTGCAGCGTTTCCAGATAGGCGTCCAACTTTTCCCCACCGCCGACCAGTTCAGAAGCAAAGGAGCAATACAGACAGCGCGTCTTGCAAAACGGAATGCCGATATAAATATCGACGTCCCTCTCTTTGGCGGAATCGATCAGCGGCTGCTGCACCTTGCAGATCTCCCGCGCCAACGCCGTTTTTTCGGAAGAAACGTCAAATGTGTGCAAAAAAGCGTCCTCTGCGTTTTCGCCGGCCGCCGTCAACTCGCGGTAAAGTTTTGTCGGGCGAATCCCCGTCAGAGAACCCCATGGCGTTTTTGTTGCATACGCCTGCCTGCATACGCGAAACACCGCGATTTTGACGGCGCGTTTTTCAATCTTTTTTCGGATCAGCGCGGTCGCCGCTGCTTCGCACGGTAAAAAATGCGTGTAGGAAAACGAGTCGAGCGTCGCACTTGCACAAAAGCCGTCGCCCGTGTTTTCTACAGTAACTCGCATACAATGGTCATACGGCGCTTCTGTTTCTTCCGTCGCTAAGAAAATGTCCGCCATGCCGGTAAACAACCGGATTTCCTCGGCAATATCGTTAAAATAGCATTTCCGGTCGGCGAGTACGGCAATACGCATCATAGGAGCCCTCCGAACAGGATCGGGTTGTCACTGCTTTCCCGAGAAACGTCTGTCTGGGGGCCGTGTCCCGGATAGAGCATCGTCTTTGGCGGCAGTCTGAAAATACGTTTTATCACGGAAAGATAGAGCGTTCTGGCATTGCCGCCGGGGAAATCCGTTCTGCCATAGCTGCCGGCAAACACCGTATCGCCGCAAAACAATACTCTTTCCGCTGTGAGCCGATAGCAAACGCTGCCCGGCGAATGTCCCGGTGTGTGGAGAACCTCCACAGGACAACCCGCTACTTCGAGTATTTCTCCATCTGTCACCAGATGATCCGGTTTTGACGGCTGCACGGTAAACCCCATCCCTTCCGCGAGATTCATCACATCATCCGACAGAGCCGGCGCATCCAGCGGATGCACGTAAACCGGCGCGTCCGTTTTCTTCTGGAGCTGTGCAAGCCCGCCGATATGGTCAAAATGTCCATGCGTAATCAGAATCCCATCGCAAGTGAGGCCGTTTGCTTCCAGCTCGGCAAGCACCGGCTCTGCTTCCGCCGGATCAACAACAAAGCAACGTCCGGCGGCGTTTGCGCAAATATAGCTGTTTGTTGAAAGAGGTCCACATGGAATGGTGAGAATCTTCATCAAAATATCCTCCGGCTGTCAAGCAGGATGGTCATGGGGCCATCGTTGACAAGGCTGACCTGCATATCCGTCTGAAACTTTCCCGTTTCGACGGCGATTCCCTTTTCGCGGAGTAAATTTATGCCTTTTTCGTACAGCGGCTGCGCAACCTCTGCCGGCGCTGCATGAAAATAGCTCGGTCGCCTGCCGTGCCGGGCGTCCGCGCAAATTGTGAACTGCGAGATCAGCAGCACCTGTCCTCCAATCTCCTGTACCGAACGGTTCGGCACGCCGTTCTCGTCGTCGAAGATACGGATTTCGGCGATCTTATCGCAGAGGTAGCGAATATCCTCTTCCGTATCATCCCGCATAACACCGATCAGAGCAACGACACCCCGCCCGATTTTTCCCAGCGTCTGTTCTTCTGCAGTGACAAAAGCCGAAGCCACTTTTTGTAATACTGCCCGCAATTTTTCGCTCCTAGTGATTGATTCGATAAGCGTCGTTGACGTTCTTGAGCTTTTTCAGATTTCGCATGATGATATTCAGCTGATCCGCGTCGGTTACGGCAAACGTCATGTCCAAAAGATATTTCCCGTCTTGCAGCGGTCTTCCACTCATGCCCTGGATGCTGACATTGAGTCCAGACAGCATTGCGGAAATTTCCGTCAGCGTACCAGGCTTATCCTCCGCGTGAATCTGCACGGAAGCGTTAAAGCTGCTCTTTGCGTTGACCGCCCATTCCACATCAATGATGCGATCCTCCTCCGCGCGGAGGTTCTGGGCGTTGGTGCAATCCGCACGGTGCACCGAAACGCCGCGCCCGCGGGTAATATAGCCGATAATGTCATCGCCCGGCAGCGGATTGCAGCAATTGCCAAACCGCACCGCCATCCCCGGATCACCGCGCACAATAATACCGTTGACAGGGACTGACGCCTTTGCTTTTTCCGGTCGAATCGTACCCGTCGCAAGCTGTTGGGCGATGGCTGCCTGCTTGTCGTCCTTTTTCTGAAGCTCGAGAAACCGATGCAGCACCTGCCCGGAGGAAAGCCCGCCAAAGCCAACGGAGGAATATACATCGTCGATGCTGTTCATGTTGAAGCGCTTCAGCACATCCGCGCAGTATTCCGGCTTCATCAGGGTATAGAGCTGCACGCCGTGGCGCTTTGCCGCTTCCTCCAACATCTCGCGTCCACGCTGAATATTCTCCTCGCGGTTCTCCTTTTTGAACCACTGGCGGATCTTATTGCGCGCCGACTGCGTTTTGACGATGTTGAGCCAGTCGCGGCTTGGCCCGACTTGGCTGTTTGAGGTGATGATCTCAACAACGTCATTGGTCTGCAATTTATAATCCAGCCGCACAAGATTTCCGTTCACTTTGGCATGCTGGCAATGATGTCCGATATTTGTGTGAATCCGATAGGCAAGATCCAGCGGCGTCGAATCCTTTGGAAGATCGATGATCTCGCCGCGTGGGGTCAGCACAAAAACATATTCGCTCAAAAAATCCTTGAGAATATTGTCCACGAACTCCATGCTGTCTTCCGTGGTATCTTTGGCCTCGATCACCTGCCGCAGCCAGCTGGTCTTTTTATCAAGTATGCTCTGCTGCGCACGTCCCTCCTTATACATCCAGTGCGCCGCAATGCCGTATTCCGCCGTTTCGTGCATTTCCTGCGTACGGATCTGCACCTCAAAGGGAATGCCATTCGGCGCAAGCAGCGTTGTGTGCAGCGATCGATACAGATTGGGCTTCGGCGTTGCGATATAATCCTTGAAGCGCCCCGGCAGCGGCTTCCATGTCGCATGAATCACGCCGAGCGCGGCATAGCAATCGTTTACGCTATCCACAATCACGCGAATGGCAATCAGATCATAGACCTCGTTGATGTTGGAATTCTGGCGCTGCATTTTGCGATAGACGCTGTACAGATGCTTCGGGCGCCCGCTGATCTTGGCTTCAATACCCGCTTCCTTCAGCTTTGTCTGAATGTCCTGCATTGCGCTCTCCAGCAGCTCTGTGCGCTCCGCTTGCTGCTCTGCAAACTCGCGCTTGATCTCCGCATATTCATCGGGCATGAGATTGAGGAACGACAGATCCTCCATCTCACCCTTGAGCGCGCCCATGCCGAAGCGATGCGCAAGCGGCGCGTAGACCTCAAGCGTCTCCTTTGCCTTTCGAGCGCGCTTATACGGATTGCAGTAGGCGATCGTGCGCATATTGTGCAGACGGTCGGCAAGCTTGATAATCACTACGCGGACGTCCGCGGCAATGGCAAGAAACAGCTTGCGAAGGTTCTCGGCCTGCTCCTGCTTTTTTGTGATATAGGTCTGTTTTCCGGAGATAGTCAGCTTTGTGACGCCATCCACAAGCCGCGCAATCTCCTTGCCGAACGCCTTCTCAATAACCTCTATGGTAACGTCCTCGCCGTCTTCCACGACATCGTGCAGAATCGCGGCGGTGACGCTCGGCGCGTCCATGCCCATATCCATTACGATTTCGGCAACGGCCTCGGGATGGATATAATACGGCTCGCCGGATTCGCGGCGCTGATTTGCATGGACGCGCTTGGCAAACTCCACTGCCTTTTCAAACAGCGCTGTTTGCTCCTCCGTGTAGTGTTGAGAGAATTTTTCAACCAAACGATCCATATCACGCACCCCCTTATGCCGTATGTATGCAAAAATCAACGGACGCGCCGTTGATTTTTTCTGCAAAGCCTATTTTAATATCAGAATTTCATCACGGATTCAACGTCATACTCTTGTAAAGATGCTCTGCCGTCAAACTCAGAAGCAAGCTCGATGGCAAACCGTACGCCAACAACTACTCCGCCCGCCTGTTCTACCAGCTTGCAGGTGGCAAGCGCCGTACCGCCGGTGGCGAGCAGGTCGTCTACGACTACAACACGCTGCCCGGGCTGGATGGCGTCCTTATGGATCTCCAGCACATCCGAACCGTATTCCAGCCCATACTCGAATTTCATCGTTTCGCAGGGCAGCTTACCCGGCTTTCTTGCCAAAACAAAACCGGCTTTGAGCGCGTAAGCAAGCGCAGAGCCAATGACAAATCCGCGCGCCTCCGGTCCGATGACAAGATCGACGTTCTTATCCTTCACAGAATCGGCGATCGTATCAATCAAGCAGCTATAGCCTTCGTTATCTTTGAAAAGCGTTGTGATATCGCGGAACAAAACCCCTTTGATCGGAAAATCGGGAATGTTGCGAATCTTGGTCTTGAGATCCATGTTACTGCCTCCGTCTGATGTTATTGGCGTATGCTCTGCGCCATTCGATATAATACGCTTTCCGAGATATCCCGTTTGGGCGGATCCAAATTGCAAAGAAAGCTTTCTTCTTTTCGCCGGTATCCGATGAAACCAAGTTCTAAAAAGATCGGCAAGCTCAAAAGTTCTTCGCGGCAAAAGGAAAAGAACATTGTATCGCGGACGAGTCCGTCGCCGATTTTTTGACGCACAGCGCTATACAGCCCTCGGACTGCATCCACCTCTGTAGGAAAACCGGAATACATCCCTTTCACCAGTTCCTCATCCTCCTCGGAATCAGAAACGTACATTTCATTATACAAGACTTTTTCCAAAATTGCATTATATTTTTCGAGCGATAGACCATAAATTGTCTCTCTTTGCGCCCGAATCAGCTGCATTTCCACCGATTCCCGTCCCAAATATCGGTTTACCACAGGCAGTACAACCATATTCCAGCTTCCTGCACCCGAAAACGAGGCATATTGTTCTCCCTGAGAAAAAGCGACCATGCGGCAGCTCTTCTCTCCCTGTGCAACGATTGCGGACAGATGCCGCTGCCCCTTTCCGATATAGCGCACATCCGAAAGAACGGCGTCGCGCAGCAGAAAAACCGGTTCTGGATTCGCCTCGCCAAAGGGCGCAAGCAGCGCCAACGCATCGATCATCTCCGGCGAAAACTCGCATAGCTCGATCTCTTCTTCGTAGCGTACCTTGGGTTCAAACAGGGCTTGCGGATACTGTGCGGCAATGTGTGCGCAAAAGTCCGTTGCAAACGCAGCAAATGCGTCTTTTTGAATCGTGACGCCCGCAGCGCCGGCATGTCCGCCAAAGCGCACAAACCGATCCGAGAAGGCTGCAAGCGCCTCGTAGAGATTGACGCCCGGAATACTGCGACCCGAACCGCTATACGTATCGCCCTGCTTTGAAAACAGCAGCACCGGCATATTGTATCTTTCGCAAAGCCGCGATGCGACGATGCCGATAACGCCCGGATTCCAGTCGTCTCCCGCCAAAACAATCGCCCGCCGGCGCTGTACGTCCAGCTCCGCAAGCATGCGTTCGGCAGTCTTTGAGATGCGTTCTTCCTGCTCTTTTCGTTCAATATTCCAGTCGTTGAGCTGCTTTGCTTTTTCCACAGCGCGTTCTCCATCGGCAAGCAGCAGTTCCACACCGGTCATAGCGTCCGCGATGCGCCCAGCAGCATTCAGCCTCGGAATCGCAGAAAACGCCACGGTGGTCGCGGAAGGGATGCGCTCTGTTGCGCCGGCAATGTCAAGCAGTGCACAAAGCCCGGGAATACTGCGAATCTTCCGCAGCCCCAACGCAACAATCGACCGATTCTCTTTCACGAGCGGCACGACGTCTGCAACCGTTGCAACGGCGGCAAGCGGCAGCCAGCCGGAAATATCTTCGTCCGGAAGCAGCGCATGCGCAAGATGCAGCGCAACGCCCGCGCCGCAAAGCTTTTCGCCCGGGCGGTTCGTCACGACGGCATACGCCTCCGGCAGCTTTTCCCCTGCAATGTGGTGATCTGTCACGATCACATCCACGCCCTTTGTGTTGCAGTAGGCAGTTTCTTCCAGTGCGCCGATCCCGTTATCCACCGTCACAATCAAAGACGCGCCGCGCGATATCACAGCGTCCACCGTATTGGTGTGCATGCCGTAGCCATCCCTCTGGCGCGAGGGAATAAAATAGAAAACGTCCGCGCCAAGCTGTGTGAAGCATCGCATCAGGATTGTCGTCGCGCAGATGCCGTCCGCGTCGTAATCGCCGTAAACGCAGATTTTCTCTCCCTTTTCGATGGCAGAAAAGATCCGGTCGGTTGCCAGTGACAGCCCTGTTACCGCATCCGCTTTGGTAATATCCTGCACCGACGGATATAGAAAATGCTGCATCTGCTCTGTTTCTGTCAAGCCGCGCCGAAGCAGCATGCGCGCGATCATGGGCGTTACGGAAAAGGTCGCGCAGATCTGTTCAATTGTCTCCGACGAATAGTTTCCGTCGAAGGAACAAACGAACTGTGTCATTGCTGTTTTTCCTTGAGATAAATGCCAATGGCGCATTCCAGACGCTTTTGCATCATCTTGCAGCTCATCTCATACGGCGTCATAATCGAGCCGTTGAATTGGAAGGCATTTGCCGCGCAGCCGCCGCTGCAATGGTACTTTGCCCAGCAGGTCTTGCACTTTTCCTTGGTCGTCACGTTGCACTTGGTAAATACCTGCTGCTTTTCGGGATGAAATTCCTCTGTGCAGATATTGCCAAGCTTCCAATCCTCCACGCCAACGAACTGATGGCAGGGATAAATGTCCCCATTCGGTGCAACGGCAACATATTCTGTGCCCGCGCCACAGCCGGAGATGCGTTTTCGCAAGCACGGCGCATGGTCAAGATCCAGCATAAAATGGAAGAAATTGAACCAATCGCCGTCTTTTCTTTGCTGAATATAATAGTTTGCCAGCGCGTCATATTCTTCAAATACGCGCGGCAGATCCGTCTCGCGAATGCAGTACGGGCTGCTATCGGGCAGCACGACAGGCTCGATCGAGATCTGGTCAAAGCCCTCCTTTTGGAGCGCGATCACATCCTGTAAAAAATCAAGGTTGTTGCGTGTAAACGTACCGCGCACATAGTATTCGCCGCTGTTACGGTTCTCAATGAGCTTTTTTGCCTTGCTGAGGATGATGTCGTAAGATCCTTTTCCGTTCACCGTGGGGCGGAGCGCGTCGTGGATTTCACGGCGTCCGTCGAGGCTGATGACGACATTGAACATCTCACGGTTGATAAAATCGATGCTGTCATCGTCGAGCGCGACGCAGTTGGTGGTCATGGTAAAGTTGATATGCTTTCCGTGGAGCTTTTCCTGCTCGCGTCCGTATGCCACGACCTCTTTACACACCGGCATGTTCAGCAGCGGTTCTCCGCCAAACAGATCAACCTCCAGATGCTTTCTGCCACCGCTGTATTCGATCAGAAAATCAATCGCCTTCTTTGCTGTTTCCGCCGGCATTATCATGCGCTCGCCGTGAAAATCCCCCGTCGAAGCAAAGCAGTATTTGCAGCGCAAATTGCAGTCATGCGCCACATGCAGGCACAGCGACTTAATCGCTGCACCGCCCAGCACCTCGGGCGCCTGCTGCGCTTCCGCTTGGTATGCGCCGTTCTTTTTCAGCGAATCCAATTCGCCCAATATCTCCGCGACATCCTCTTTTGGCATGGAAAGCGCGTAGGGGTCTTCCCCGCATTCTGCCGCGTGCACAACCTGATAGGCCGCGTTGTCCAGTAGGTGCATGGCGCCGCTTTCCACATCCAAAAGAATGTTCAGATCCTCAAATTGAAATGCGTGTATCAATGTTATTTCTCCTTAACAGACAAAGAAAGGCCACGCCGGCCTTTCTTTGCAATGCAATACAAAATTATTTGTCGTTCTTCGCGCACTTCTGGTTTGCGACTGTGCAGGAAGTCTTGCACGCAGACTGGCAGCTCGCCTGGCATTCGCCGCAGGCGGTATTCTTTCCGGTCTTGATGCAGGGCTGTTGAACCGTTTGAATGTGTTTCATACAAATCCCCTCCAATTCAAAATACTGTGACAGTATAACACACTATGCGCTTACAGCGCAAGCTTTGCGGTGTCGTGTGCGATTGTCATTTCCTCATCCGTCGGGATGACAAAAACACGCACCCTGCTCTTTTTGGTAGAGAGCTCAACCTCCTGCCCGCGCGGGCAGCTCTGGTTGTAGGCAAAGTCCACGTCAACGCCGAGATACTCCATGTTTTCCAGCACCATTTGACGGATCTTGCGGTCGTTTTCGCCCACGCCCGCCGTAAAGACGATCGCGTCTACGCCGTTGAGTGCCGCGGCATAGCTGCCGATTGTGCACTTAACTTTGTAGGTGAACATCTCAAGCGCCAGCTCGGCGCGCTTATTGCCGGAATCCGCAGCATCGTTGAGATCGCGGAAGTCGCTCGATACGCCCGAAATGCCAAGCATACCGCTCTTTTTGTTCATGTAGGTGTCCATCTCCTTGGCCGTCATGCCGGTGCGCTCCATCAGAAACGGCATGATTGCCGGGTCAATGCTGCCGCAGCGGGTTCCCATCGGGACGCCTTCCAATGGCGTCAGACCCATGGAGGTATCCACGCACTTGCCGCCCTTGGACGCGCTGAGGCTCGATCCATTGCCAAGATGGCAGGTGATGACACGCGCGCTTTCCTTGGGCATATCGAGAAGCTCCAGCGCACGGCCGGTCACATAGCGATGCGAGGTGCCGTGGAAGCCGTAACGGCGAACCTTATGCTCGGTGTATGCTTCATAAGGCAGGGCGTACATATAAGCCTTAGGCGCCATGGACTGTCCCCACGCCGTATCAAATACCGCCACCATAGGTACGCCCGGCATCACTTCCATGCAGCCGCGGATTCCCATCAGGTTTGCCGGATTGTGCAGCGGCCCGAGCGGAATGCACTCCTCGATGGCCGCCAGCACTTCGTCGTTGATGAGTACAGGCTCGGAATACTTTTCACCGCCATGCAGTACGCGATGCCCGACCGCCGCGATGGATTTCATATTGTGGATCACACCGATCTTCTCGTCTGCCAGCACGCCAAGCACCATACGGATCGCGTCCGCGTGATCCTTCATATCCTGCTGCTTGACAAACTTTTCGCCGCCCTTGGGCTGGTAAGTCAATTGGGAATTTTCAATGCCGATACGCTCGCAAATGCCTTTGGCAATCACAGTCTCGGTGTCAATGTCGATCAGCTGATATTTGAGCGAAGAACTGCCCGCGTTGATAACCAGAATATTTGTCATTGGAATACTCCTTACATGTTTTGCTCCTGAAAGGCGGTAATGGCGACCACGGACACGATGTCTTCGACACTGCAGCCGCGGGATAAGTCGTTGACAGGATATTTGAAGCCCTGGCAGATGGGGCCGATCGCTTCTGCGCCGGCAAGGCGCTGCACCAGCTTATAACCGATGTTGCCTGCTTGCAGATCGGGGAAGATCAGAACGTTTACTTTACCCGCAACGGAGCTGCCGGGCGATTTAAGCTGCCCGACCTTTTCTACCAGCGCGGCGTCCGCCTGCAATTCACCGTCCACATTCAGTTCCGGTGCAAGCTCCTTTGCCAGCGCTGTCGCCTGAGAGACCTTATCCACAAGCTCATGCTTTGCGCTGCCCTTGGTAGAGAAGGACAACATGGCGACCTTAGGTTCCATGCCGCACAGCATCTTGGCCGTTGCCGCGGAAGAAACCGCGATTGCAGCAAGCTGCTCTGCCGTCGGATTCGGGTTGACCGCACAATCGCCAAAGACCAGAACGCCGTCCTGACCGTAGGTCTTGTCGGGCACTTCCATCACAAAGCAGCTGGACACAACGGAGATACCCTGTGCAACCTTGATGATCTGCAGCGCGGGGCGCAGTGTATCGCCGGTAGTGCAAACCGCACCGGCCACCATACCGTCCGCCTTACGATCCTTTACCATCATTGCCGCAAAGAAAAGGGGATTGCGCATTGTCTTGTCGGCCTTTTCCGGCGTAACACCCTTTTCTTTACGCATTTCATAGAACGTATCGATATAGCGCGGCAGATCCTTCGAGGTCTCCGGATCGACAATGCCGACGCCGGTCAAGCTCACGCCGTACTTCTTCGCCGTCGCGGCAATCGCTTCAGGATTTCCGAGCAGCGTTACATCGGCAATTCCTTCTTTTTGAATCAGAGCCGCTGCCTGTACGGTTCTATCTTCGGCGCCCTCCGGCAACAGGATATGCTTTTTTTCGTTCTTTGCTTTTACTTTGATTTGATCCATCAATGACATTTCGCATGTGCCTCCCAATTATTTTCATGCGAATTATATCATAAGCGACCGAAAAATGGTATACTTGTTTCAAGGAATTGGTAACGGAGCGTAATATGCGAGTCGTCGGAATCATAGCGGAATACAACCCCCTGCATAACGGGCACATCTATCATTTAGAACAGGCAAAGCAGCAGTCCGGTGCTTCTTTTTGTATTGTCGCCATGTCCGGCAATTTTGTCCAGCGCGGGGAGCCGGCCTGCACGGATAAGCAAACCCGCGCCGAATGGGCGATTCGCGCAGGCGCGGATCTGGTCGTCGAGCTGCCGTCCGTCTACGCCGTTTCCAGTGCGGAACGCTTCGCCATCGGCGGCATCAAAACGCTGGCAGCTACCGGCGTGGTGACGGATTTGGCGTTCGGCTGTGAAGAAACGGACTTTACCTGTCTGGAAAAGCTGTGCAATATTTTGGATGAAGAACCGACCATGTATACCCGTGCGCTCCGCGAACACCTAAAGCTCGGAAAATCCTACGCCCGTGCCCGATACGATGCGCTCAAAGACTACGGCGTATCCCACGAGATGCTGGGCGCCGTCGCACAGCCAAACAACATTCTCGGTATTGAATATCTGAAGGCGCTGCGCTCTTTTGCGCCGCATATCCGCCCGCTGCCCATTGCGCGCATCGGCAGCGATTACAACAAAACCGAGCTGGAGGGCGAATATTCCAGCGCAACCGCCATCCGCAAGGCGCTTTCCGAAGGGCGGCGCGAAGGACTTTCCGCCATGCCGTCCTTTGTCGGCGGCCCCTTGTTGTTTGATCGGCAGTTCTTAATCACGCAGGAAGCCATCGGCGATATGATCCTTTACGCGATCCGAAGAATGTCTCTCGATCAGCTTCGTGAGATTCCCGACGTTGCAGAAGGGCTTGAAAACGTTCTCTATCGCGCCGCCCGCAGCGCCAACGCCATCGAAACCTTCTATGACGCTGTAAAAAGTAAACGCTACACGCTCGCGCGATGCAAGCGTATCGCCATATCCGCCCTGCTCGGCATCGATAACGATCATGTGCATCGCACGGTTATTTCCAAGGACAGCAGCTATCTTAAAGTGCTTGCGCTCAATAAAAACGCACGCCCGCTGCTCTCGGAAATCAGCCGGGCAGCAAGCGCGCCGTTTATCATGCGCTATGCGGATACCGCCGCCGCATCGGATATTGCACAGAGAAATCTTGAAATCGATTCGCTCAGCACAGATATTCTTGCCTATGCGATGCGCAGGGACGTCCGCAGGGACTTTACCGCCCCCGTCATCCTATAAGCGGAATGTGCTTTTTCTTGAGCAGGCTCATAATTTGGGGCAGCGCTTCGATGGCTGCCCTTCTTCCTTCCAGAATGCAGTCCTCCGCCTTATCCGTCTGAAAACGGCCCTTGACGAATCGTACGTTGGGAACCACCATTATATCCGCATCCTTCTGACGCATGCGCGCGTTTTCCCACTGCATCAGCTCGAGCGCGCGGTTGAGTGCATCGTAAGCGTTCATATCCTCCGTCTGCGCACTGCCGCCGCGAAAACCGACGTCCACGCCGATCACCACATCCGCGCCGTGATCGCGCAGCATCTTGGACGGAACGCGCTCAATCACGCCGCCGTCCATGTAGATGCGTCCGTCAAGATGTACCGGCTGAAAAATACCGGGAATCGACATGCTGGCACGAATGCACTCATGCAGTTTTCCGGAGGAAAGCACTACCAGCTCACCGCTCTGTGCATCGACAGCAACACAATAAAATGGAATTCTGGTATCGGCAAACGTATCGTCATGCGTCAGGACGCGAATCAGCTCCTGCAGCTTGCCGCCCTTCAAAAAACCGCCCGAAGTCGGAATGCTGAAATCAAAATACTCCCGTACGTTAATGGAGGAAACGAGCTTGCCCAATAAACGGAGATCCGTCCCGGCCGCATAAACGCCACCCACGATTGCGCCAATGCTGCATCCGGCGACCATATCGACCGGAATACGGTTTTCCTCCAGAACCTGTAGTACGCCAATATGCGCAAATCCTTTGGTGCTCCCCGCGCCAAGCGCAAGTCCCACCGTTTTTTTTCGAAACATATCCCTCTTGCCCCCGCAATATTTATCTAATGTGCGAAACATTATACCACACAATCGGTATCTGCCATGAAAAAAGTATCATTGCTTTCAGGCGTCCTGTTAGCGGTGCTGCTGCTGGTCTTTTCTGCTGCGGCACAGAACGCCGCCCGCGATGCGCTCATGCTCTGGTGGAGAAGCGTCGTTCCAGCGCTGCTGCCTTTTTGCATCGCCATCGGCTTGATTGGGCAAAGCGGCCCGCTTGTTGCCGTAAAAAATAGCGGTAAAGCGTCAAAACGCGGCGAGCTGTTCCTTTGCTTTTTGATGGGAGCCGTTTCCGGCTATCCTTCTGGCGCCCGGATGTGTGCCATGCTTGGTCTTTCAAAATACGCCTTTTTGTGCAATCTGTGCAGTCCGGCTTTTTTATTGGGGGTTGTTGCGATCGACATGTATGGCGGTACAGCGCTTATGTGGCCGCTGTGCCTGTCGCACTATTTATCCGCGCCGCTGACTGCTTGTCTGTTTTTCCGTTTCTTTCCGAAAAACAACGCGCTGCCTCAAAAAGAGCAGGCGCCATTCCTTCCGACCGCGCCGTCCGCCGGTATGATCGGTACGGTCGGTGATGCGATGTTGACCATGCTGCGTATTGGCGGAAGCATTGTGCTGTTTTATGAAATAATCGCGCTTGTGAAGGAAATCGGCGTTTTACAGCAGATCGACCGCCTGTCCGTTCTTTTCGCGTTGCCGTCCGGCACCGTCAGCGCAATGCTCACGGGCATATTGGAAATGACGGCCGGCTGTAGCGCAATTACAGCGCTTGCGCTTTCATTTCCCGTCACGGCGGCGCTTTGCAGCGCGGTCGTTTCATTCGGTGGGATTTGTGTCCTTTTGCAAAGCAGCATGTACATCCGGATCGACCGGCGCTATCTTTTCTTAAAAACCGCACAGGCGCTGATCGCAGGTGGGATGGCATACGGCGTTGCTCTCATCCTGCCGTTCAGGGATGCGATCCCCGCCATGCAAGCGATCCCGCAAGCCTATCTGCAAAATGGATTTGCCGGACTTTCGTTGTTTCTCTCGTCCTCCGTCGCTATCGCTATGCTGTGTCTTGCCGTAACAATCATCAAAAGAACCCGGAAAAAGCTTCCGGGTTCCTGCCAAACGAATCAATAATTGCCGTCTTCTTCCTCGTCGTCGTCATCTTCGATAAAGTCGATCAGACGTTTCCGCTTTTTTGCGGGCTTTGCGGCTGTTGGAGCAGGCGCCGTCCGTTTTTTTGCAGGCGCTTCCTCCCAATCGTCGTCTTCCGCGAAATCATCCTCGTCCTCTTCTTCATCGAACATTTTGGAGAAAAGTCCCCTTTTCTTGGGCTTTTCATTTTCTTCCTCTTCTTCGTCAAAGTCGTCTCGATAGGCTCGTTTTCCGGCAGAGGCGGTCGGACGCTCAAAAGCGCGCGTCGCGTCCATATCCTCACGGGTCACAGACCGTACCGGTGCGGCCGACGTTCTTGCAACGCCGCCCTGCGCTCTGCGAAGCTCTGCTTCCGCCATCGCCATGGTACGGGCTTCCTTTTCCGCTGCCGTTTCCACCGGCGGCTGTTCAACGACCGGCGCCGTCTGCATCGCGGGACGCTGTACGGGCGGCGGCGTCACCGGCTGCACCTTGACCGCGGGCTCCGGAACTACGCCGAGCTCTTTGCGGTTGTCGTCGATCATGCGGTGATAATCCGCAAGATAGCGCTGAACGTCGGCCAGAATATCGTCAGCATATTTGCGGGCGCCGTTATAAATCGCGTTTGCGTTTTCCTCCGCTTGCGACGACACTTCATTGGCGCGTGCGAACGCTTCCTGATAAACCTCGGATTCGCTGATGCGGGTCTCGTATTCCGTCTGCGCCTGTTGGCGAAGATTCTCCGCGGTGGAACGCGCCTGCGCCAGCATTTCATCAGCTTCGCTCTGCGCCTGCTCCATGATGTCCTGCGCGTTTTCCTTCGCGTCGCGCACGGTATTCTCCGCCTCTGCAATCACACCGGTCGCGCGGCGAATGTCCTCCGGGATCGTCACCTTGAGGTCGCCCAAAAGATCGAACAGCCGGTCGATTTCGACAATTCGTTTGTTCTGCGTACCGAACTTTGTCCGTGGGCTTTCCTCCAGTTCCTGTTCAATCCGCGATATGATGCTGTAAATTTTCATTGTCTGTGCACTGCTCATGGTTTTGCCAACCTTTCTGCTATTGTATTCTTTATGCTTTCGGGCACCAGTCCGTTAATATCTCCGCCAAAGCTGCCGATCTCACGCACCGCGCTGGAGCTCAGGAACGAATGCTCCGGGCTCGCCATAAAATACACCGTCTGAATGTCGGAAGCCAGTCTTCGATTGAGCGCATCCATCTGAAACTCATACTCAAAATCGGTGATTGCTCTAAGTCCCCGGATCAAATAGCCTGCGCCAACGCAATGCGCATAGTCTACCAACAGTCCGTTGAAGCTGTCCACGCGGACATTTGGAATCTTCTCAGCCGCCACAGCAATGCGAATCATTTCGACTCGCTCTTCGGTCGTAAACACGGGATGCTTTGCGCCGTTGTTCAAAACGCTGATATATACCTTGTCAAACAGCTCGGCCGCATGCCGCAATACGTCCACGTGACCTTGCGTCAGCGGATCGAAGCTGCCTGGATAAACGCAGATCTTCATCCTTCTTCCTCTCCGTCACGCATCAGCACGGAAACCCCGCAGGCGCCATACTTTCGCGTTTTTTCAATGCGCATCAACCCCGGCGCTCCGTGTGGCGGCAGGTTCCACGCATGTTCAAGTATCACAACGCCATCTGCGCAGATACAGTCCCTTTTGAATAAAAGCTCCGCGGCCTTTTGCGCGGTTCCGTCTGCGTACGGCGCGTCAAGAAACGCAACATCCGCCTTCATCCCACCCAGACAAAACCAGTCGATCGCAGCAGTATAATCCATTTGCAGCACAGTCATCACGGAGGATAAACCAAGGGAGTCGGCGTTCTTTTGGATGATCTTAACGCAATTGCGCGACTGATCGTTGCAAACAACACGCGCCGCCCCTCTGGACGCCGCCTCAAGGCCCAGATTGCCGGAGCCGGAAAACAGATCCAGCACCGTGCTTTGCGGAATAGCAAATTGTACCATGCCGAATATCGCTTCTTTTACCCGATCCAGCGTAGGTCTGGTATCCATTCCCTGCGGCGCTTCAAAGCTTCTGCCGCGGGCGCTGCCGGCAATGATTCGCAAAATGCGCCTCCATACAAAAAATCATATTTAGTTAGGATATTATATCATCCGGAGGCTCAAGATACAAGCTGTGAAAATAATTTGAAAAACCGCGCCGTATCTCTTATAATGATGGGTACGACTGGAAATTCATGTTGACAGGAGTAGATTATGATTTTATTGAAAAACGGACTGGTATATTCCATGTGCGGGCTGCCGGAAACCATGGACGTGCTGATCGGAGACGATGGGAAGATTCAGTCCGTCGAAGCGGGTATCGATCCGATTTCCGGCGCCGAAGTCATCGACTGTACCGGAAAATATGTTCTGCCGGGGTTCATCGACGCCCACTGCCACGTTGGCATGTGGGAGGACGGCATGGGCGACGAGGGCGCGGACGGCAACGAATGCTCCGACCCGATCACGCCGCAGCTGCGCGCTATCGATGGGCTCAACCCGTTTGATCCGTGCTTTCGCGAAGCATACATGGCGGGCGTAACAACGGTTGTCACCGGCCCCGGCAGCGCCAATGTGATCGGCGGACAATTCTGTGCCCTGAAGACCTGCGGCACCAGCGTAGAAAACATGCTCGTCAAGGCTCCCATCGCCATGAAAGCCGCCTTGGGTGAGAATCCCAAGCGCGTCTACGGCGATCAGAAGGCCACGCCCTACACCCGCATGGCGATCGCCTCGTTGTTTCGCAAGGCGATGTTTGACGCCATCGAATATCGCGACGCGCTGGAAGCAGCCAAAGACGATCCTTCCAAAAAGCCGGATAAGGACGTTGTGCTTGAGGCGCTCTTACCTGTCCTTTCGGGTGAACTGCCCATGAAGATCCACGCCCACCGTGCAGACGATATTCTCACCGCGCTGCGTCTGGCAAAGGAATTTCACCTGCGCGTTACCATCGAGCATTGCACAGAAGGGCATTTGATTGCCAACATTCTCAAAGAACAGCTCGACGAGCTGGGCGCGGGGATCATCGTCGGGCCGCTGCTCTCCGAGCGCAGCAAGATCGAGTTGCGCAACCTTTCCTATACCGCGCCGCGTATTCTCCATGAAGCCGGCATCCGGTTTGCGATCATGACGGATCATCCGGTGATCCCCATCCAGTTTCTGCCGATCGAGGCAGGGCTTGCGGTACGGGAAGGGTTGGATGAGCTGACCGCGCTTGCCGCAATCACCGCAAACGCCGCAGACATCGTCGGGCTGTCGGATCGGATCGGACGGATTAAGCCGGGTCTTGACGCAGATATCTCCGTTTTTTCTGCGCATCCCTTTGATTTCCGTTCCCACTGCGAAACGACGTTTATCAACGGGAAATGTGTTTATACCGCGCGCTGACGCCACTTTTCCTTCATCAATCAGTATTGTGAGGTGCAATTATGCTCAGACCTACCTACGCGCAAATCAACCTTGAAAATCTGGCGCACAACATCGACGTCATAAAACGCCGGCTCAACTCCGGCACAAAATATCTTGCCGTTATCAAGGCAAACGCCTACGGTCACGGAATCGAGGAGATCGCTCGCTTCTCTACCGCCCACGGCGCGGATTACCTTGGCGTTGCCATCGCGGAGGAGGGCGCGGCGCTGAGAAATGCCGGCGTCATGGCGCCGATCCTCATTCTCGGCGCTTCACCGGAATCCCACATGGACTGCATTGTCGATAACGACCTGATGCCCGCGGTTTTCTCGGTCGAAACGCTAAAGCAGCTGCAAAGCTGCGCCGAGCGCAAGCACAAAACGGCAAAGTTTCACTTTAAGATTGACACCGGCATGAACCGGATTGGGTTCCGTTCAGAGGATGATTTCAAAGCCGCGCTCTCCTGTCTTTCCGAATGCCCCAATCTGCACTTTGAAGGGATGTTCACACATTTTGCCGTGTCGGAGCTTGCCGACAAGCGCTTTACACTTGGTCAAGCGGAAAAATTTGAACGCTTTGTCGCGCTGGCAAAGGTCTGCGGGCACAATCCGATCCTCCATGCCTCCAACAGCGGCGCGGCGCTGGATCTGCCTGCCCTCCAATACGACATGGTGCGCGGCGGCATCAGCATGTATGGCTATCATCCGTCTGGCGTCCCCGACCCTGCTATTGATCTTCTGCCCGTACTCAGTTGGAAAACAAGCGTCGTCAATATCAAAACCATCCAGCCCGGCGAGGCGGTCAGCTATGGGCTGACATTTGTCGCGAAGCGTCCCACCGTTGTAGCAACGCTGCCGGTCGGCTACGGCGACGGCTACAAGCGCTGCCTTTCCAATCAAACAAAAGTCCTGATTAACGGCAGGCGCATGCCGCAGATCGGGACGATTTGTATGGATCAAATGATGGTGGACATTACGGACGCAGGAAGCGTCTTACCGGGCGACGAGGTTGTGCTTCTCGGTACGCAGGGCAAAGAAGCCATTACTGCGGACGAGATGGCGGCATGGGCCGGTACTATTAGCTATGAGATACTGCTCAGCATCAACGACCGCGTACCGCGCGTTTACGACAAGGGTTGAGAAAGCGTCTGCGTCAGTCCCTCGAGCACATCCCTTGCGATCATGGCGCGCTCCTTTAAGATATCAAACGCTGTTTCGGCCGCGCTGCCCAACAGGTATGCGCCGACGCAGGCAGCGTCAAACGGCGCAGCGCCTTGACTCAATAATCCAGTGATGACACCGGTCAGCACATCGCCGCTACCGCCTTTTGCAAGCCCGGCGTTGCCGGTCGTGTTCAGCACGAGCCGATCGCCGTCGGTAATACAGGAAACCGCGCCTTTCAGCAGTACGATGCAATGCCATTGCCGTGCTGCTTTTTTTGCGTTGCCAATGGGATCACGCAGTATTTCCGCCATTTCAATCTCGGAAAGCCGCGAAAATTCGCCGGGGTGCGGCGTCAGGATAACGTTTTGGTGCAGCCCGCAAAGCAGCGCCCGATGCGCGGCAAGCTGATTCAGCCCGTCCGCATCGATGACCAACGGTATCCGCGCGTTTATCGCCGCTGCCAGCAGCGGTTCCATTTCTCCGCTGCCAGCGCCGCAGCCAATCCCGGCCGCACGCTTACCGGCAATACATGAAATCGCTTTATCACAGCCGACCCTGTCCCAATCGTCCGCATCGTTTACCGCCGTACAGCAAACTTCGGGCAGTTGAGAAAACGCGGCTTTTACCGCGCCCGGAACGCAGGCTTCCAATATGCCGCAGCCGGTACGCAGCGCCGCCGCGGAAGAAAGCAGCGCCGCGCCTGTATACTGTGCGCTGCCAACGCATAGCAAGGCCCTGCCGTTGTCCCCCTTATGGCTGATGGGGCTTCTTTCCGGAAGAAGCTTTTCAACGTCCCTCCGCGTCAAACGACAGGCTTCTGCCGAAAAAGGATATGGCTTTTCCGTCAGGGAAACAACATGCAGCACACCGGTATATGCCTTGCCTTGCCCCAGAAAATGACCGCGCTTCGGAAATCCAAATGTCAAGGTCGCATCAGCGCTGACTGCGCAACCGCGCACGGCGCCCGTCGATGCGTCCAGACCGGAGGGGATATCGACGGAGATTACCGTGCGTTTTGCATCGTTGACGGCGTCGATCCACGCTGCGTAGCGCCCGTGGATCTCTCTGGACAGACCAATTCCAAACAGGCAGTCCACCAGCACGTCCGCTCGCGCCGCAATGGTCACAGCAGGTTCTTTTTCGATCCGACACCCTTCCTGCTCCGCCAATGTCAGGTGATAGGACGCAGCGGGCGACAAACGAGAAGGTTCACCGACGATTGCTGCGCAGACAGTATATCCGGCACGGTGAAGCTTTCGAAGCGCTGCAAGCCCATCGCCGCCATTGTTGCCTGTTCCGCAAACAAACAGTATCTTTTTACCGCTGTAATACTTCTGTAAAAAAGAAAAAATATGCGACGCCGCACGATCCATCAGTTCCAGCTCCGTGATGCCTTCACCTTCTGCAAGCAGCTTTTCATATTCCCGCATTTCCTCAGAAGTAACGATTGCCTCCATGCTACGCCTCCCAGACCGCCTGCGCCACCGCCGTCGTTTTATTGTGGGAAATGGAGATCCACATGCGATACGCGCCATGTGTCTGTGCCAGCGCGGCAGCCTGCCCGTACAGCTTGACCGACGGCGCGTTTTGGCTGTTATGCAATATCTCGATATCCTGCATGCCAAATACGCCAAAGCCCGTTCCAAGCGCTTTGGCTACGGCTTCCTTGGCCGCAAATATGCCGGCATAGGTTTCGAAAGCGTTTTTTCGCGCGACCGCGTACGCGTACTCCTTCCCGGTAAATACACGTTGGCAAAAACGCTCCCGCGAAACGGCGTCTTTCACTCGATCTATCTCGATGATGTCCACGCCCACGCCATGGATCATTCGTCCTCCTTCGCCTCCGCAAGCTCAATGCTTCGGCGGGCAACGTCATAATCAAACCCACGCGCCGCAAGCCGCTGCAACACGCGTTCCCGCTGTTCCGCCGGTTCTTTTTCCGAAAGCTGCTCCAGATATTTTTTTGCAACCAAAACGGCGTTTTGCTGCTCGATTTCATCCGTCACGGCAGCAAGCGCCGCGTCTGTCTCATCTTTTCCCAACTCATGCTTTTGCATTTGCTCCCGCAGATGACGGCGGCTGACCGGCTTTGACGCAAGGCGCGTTCGCACGAAGTCCTCGGCAAAAGCCGTGTCATTGACAAGATTGAGTTCCTGAAGGCGCTCTACCACCTGCTGCACCTGGTATTCGTCATACTGACGCTCGTCCAGATGCCGTTCTACCTCACGCACGGTTCTCGCCTGATACCCAAGATAGCGCAGCGCCACATCCATGGGGGAACGCGGATTCCGTTCCCCGTTTGTTTTCTGTTCTTTATTTTTCTTCATGGTCTTATGATACCAAATCGCAGGTCGTAAAACAACGATCCGGCAGGAAAAGACATTGTTTTTAGCAAGTAAAATACATTTGTCGCAAGACCATGAACAAATTGTAACAATTAGGAAATTTCATCCGGTAGCGGGTGAAAAACCGTCCATAATCAAGTACAATAAGAAAAGTATGCGAAGGAGGACATGTCATGCGCAAGAGAGAAAACGGTTTGCTCGCATTTTCCGAGGAGGATACCGCCGATCAGACCGTAGAAATAGAATCGGTTGAACCGCTGTTCGACCGACGGCCGCCAAAGAAAAAATCCGCGAAGGGTAAGGGCAAGGCCCGAAAAAGAAGAAACCGGCAAAAGAAAATGCTGATCGTTCTCAGCGCGGCAATCGGACTTGTGATTACCGCCGGAGCGATCTACTATATCCATATGCAGAATCGTATCGCCGCAGAGATTCAGGCGCAAATTGAAGCCGAGGAGGCAAGGCTTGCCGCGGAGCAGGCGCAATATGAAGCGTGGATCAATGCAACCACCTTTTGTTCCGGCGTCTCCGTGGACGGCACCGACATCGGCGGGATGACAATGTCCGAAGCGGAGCAGACGATCGTTGCAAAGCTTAACGCGGCGCTTGCGACCGGTTCAATCGATCTTGTTTATAACAACAAGGCATATCCGTTTGATATCAGCTCTATCGTTTCCACGCACAATGTGGACAACATTTTAGAAGAAGCTTTTCGTGTCGGAAAAACCGGAGCGGATTATGCGACGGTGAAAGCCGACATTGACGATGCTGCGCAAAATGGTCGCAGCTTTACACTGACAGCCAGCTATGATTTTGCGCCCGTGGCAACCGGCGTCGCAGCGATCGCTGCGCAAGTGGACGCCGCGCCGGTGAACGCGTCCATCTCCAGCGTAGATAAGGAGGCGCGCACCTTCACCTTCTCCGACGCGGTGGAAGGCGTTATCGTTGACCAAACCGCGCTGATCGGCGCCATTACGCAAGCTATCACAGCTGGAAACTATAATCCTATCACAATCCCGGTTACAACCTCGCCCGCCTCGATCACCAAAGCGGATCTTGAAGGCATCTATAAACTGCGCGCTTCTTACAGCACAAGCTTTTCCGGCAGTACGTCCAACCGAAAGTACAACATTCGCAAGGGCGCGGCGCTGATTAACGGCACCGTGCTGAAGCCCAATCAGGTCTTTTCCACCAACGATACGCTGGGCGACCGAACCTACTCCAATGGCTGGAAGGAAGCGGGCGCTTACGTAGGCGGAGCGGTAGACCAGCAGGCGGGCGGCGGCGTTTGCCAGCTCTCCTCCACGCTCTACAACGCCGTGGTAAAAGCGGATCTTGAGATTGTCTACCGGCAAAATCATTCCATGCCCGTCAGTTATATCAAGCAGGGACTGGACGCCACGATCAACTCCATCGGCAACCGGATCGACTTCCAGTTCAAAAACAACACCACGACCGACATCATCATCTTTGCCTACACCTCCGGCAACGATGTGATTTTCGAAATATACGGTCAGCCGTTTGCCACCAGCGAATACGACGAGATTAAGCTTTCAAGCAAGAAGGTTGATACGATCGAACCGAACGGCCCTACCATTGAAACGCTCGACGAAACGCTGGCGCCCGGAACCACCGAGGTGAAAGTTGCAAGGCAGGAAGGCTCTCGGTGGCAGTCCTATAAAAATTATTATCTGAAGGGAGAGCTGGTTCGGAGCGAAAAGCTGGCAGCCTCGAGCTATAAGGCGTTTGTGGGCGAGATACTCGTCGGTCCCGCCTTGAATGAGATCACGCCGGATCCTGGCGCCATCACGACCCCCGATCCCAGCATCACCGTTACGACCGATCCCGGCACCGCGCAGTCCGCTACGCCTGAGGCGAATACACCGGAGCCTTCCGACGGCGGCGTTACCGGCTAATTCAAAAGGCAATTATAAGAAAAGAGACAGGGCGATCAGCGTTCTGCCTCTTCATTTTCCGCAAGTGCGTCATCATACGCTTCCCGACGCTGGCAAAGCGCCTCTAGTTCCTTTGGGGATAGCGGTTTTTGTTCTGTTCCAAGACAGGCGGAACATGTTTGAAAGCACTCCGGACAAATGCACCGGCTCAAAATACCCTTTTCATCCTGTACCATATAGGTTCCGCATTTTTGACAGCTGCAACGCATATCATCACCTCGCGGCTATCATAGCACAGCAAAAGAACCGATGCAAACCACAAAAAACTGTGTTATAATCGCAAGCATGAGAAAGTATACAAAATTATGCGCTGCCGCGCTTTGCGCATTGCTTCCGCTGGGAGCAGCGCGCGCCGCCTCCAACGCTTTCGCCATCAACGACATGAACGAAGATGTGCAGCGTATGCAGATCCGGTTGTCTGATCTTGGCTACCTCTACGACGTCGTGCCCGGACGGATGGATTCCGCATCCTACACCGCCTATGTGCTGGCGCGGCAGGAGGCGCAGCTGACCATCAGCAATGCGGAGCGGCTTTTTGCGGACGAAGCCGTTTTTTCCGCCGAGACGGCCGCCTCGCTTGCGGCATTTCATCCCGGTGGAATGATTCTACGCGGGAAAAGCGATACCTGGGATACGATCAAGCCGCTCTTGACAGAGGGAACGACCTACTTCATCACTTCCTGTACCTCCGGCGTGGTGGTTCATATGAATTACCTGGGCGGCGCGGGCCACGCAGAAATGATTCCAACTTCCTCTTGGGAGGAGGCGACGCTTCGAAGTCTTTTTGGCAATCTCGGCGACCATTCGACGCTGCCCGTGACCGTCACCGTCAACAATACGCGAATTCTCGCGTCCTTGCAGGCAACCCCGCGAGCCTACGATGAAACCGCCGGCGTCAGTTCCTATTGCCTCTATTTTCTGGAAAGTACAGGGAATGTCGGCGGACTGACAGACATTGCACACGCGGACACCCTCAACAAAGCCATCGTTGGCTGACGCTTTCAAAGATCCCGCGCGTGCGTATGGCTGCTTTCGTACCCCTTGGACAACAGAATCGGCAATCCTGTTTGAGGCGGCAGCACCGCCTCTTGCTTTTGTCCTCCGATCCGCAAGATGCGGTCATCTTATCGAAAAGCAAAGCTTTTCGATAACCTAAAAACATCTCCCAAAAGGGAGATGTTTTTAGCTCATATGCCTATGCCGTTATTAGTTGCTTCTTTGCGAAATACCCTTGATCGAGGACAATACCCAATCATGATCGGAGAGGGTTATGACCGTATCGCAGTACGGGCATCTTCCACTCTGCTTGATAGAAATCGGCGCGCCGCAATTGGGGCAGTTGACCTCGGTCATCACGCCCTCCGGCTGCGTTTTTTGATCCTTCTGACGAATCATCTTCCAATCATAGGTCATGAACAGTTCCTTATTCGGGTCGCCGCGCACCACCTGTCCGCTCTGATCGTTGGTATAATAATCACAAATACGGGTAGCGAGACGGATCGTCAGGACATCGTTGTCCCCTTCCACCGCATACCGCCGGATAGAGGAATCCAGTACCGCAATCCGGTCGATATGATTGGTCACGCCATGGGACTTGAGCTCCTTTAGCTGACGAAGCATTTGATTATACAAAGAATCCGTCATGATTGCCCGCATGGGCTCCCAGTCGTTGTTCTGCCACGCGTTTTGCATCTGGAGATATTGATTGCCCACCTGCTCCAGCAGCTTCTGCTCGTTAAAGGCAGGATCTTTCTCACGAAGAACGTCCAGCGGGATGCCCGGCGTCTCCTCTGAAGCCTGATAGACCTCTGCGCCCTTGCTGCGTCCCTTGTTCGATCTCGCGCCGTTAATCACGATAGTTGCGATAATAACGATCGCAATGATAGAGGCGCCCAAGCACCCGACAGCCGAATCCTCATCGGAGTCGGAAGTGGAATAGGAATCTGTGCTAGAGTCGGAGCTCCAATCAGAGGACGAGCTGCTCCAATCCGAACTGCTCCAATCTGAAGAAGAGCTGCTCCAGTCGGAGGAACCGCCCCAATCGCTGTCACCCGAAAAGCTGCCAGCGTCCGCGCGTCCGACCACCGCCAAAGACAGCGTCAGCAACAGAATCATAGATAATGCTAGTATAATCTGTTTGATTTTCTTCATTTTTTGTTTTACCCCGCAACACATCGTATGTATTTGATTTCAGGATACTACATTTTTCTTCGCGCGTAAACAGCAAAATGCTATTCATTCTGAAAAAGCTGCCGAAAACTGCCATCTCCCAAGCACAATACGACCGTCTCGACGTCCTGATCCATAAGGCCGGTCAACGGTTCTCCCTCCGGAGCCGTATATCGAACGCAGGTGCCGCAGCTGGAGCTGAGACGCCGGGGTGCCGGCGCAAGTGCTGCCGTATACCCCGCTTGTGTCAATGCGCGCTGCGTGCGCATGGCGGAAAGATGCGTATGAAACGTTGCAATATATGCACTCATATCTTTTTCAATACCAGCGTATATTCCCCGTTATCCTCCGTTTTTGTAAGCGCATAGCCACGGGAATTGGCAAAGCGCGTGATGTTCTCCACCGCCGCCATCGCATCCACCAGAATCGTAGCTTCCTCCGGCGTGTTTTTTAACGCCTGCTGCGCGCGTACAACGGGTTCCGGGCAGGACAGCCCGCGTGCATCCACTGTCATACGATTACTCCTTTCCTCTGTTGAGAATACCGATCACCGTCAAAACAACAAAGCCGACGGCAACCGCGATCATGCCGTTCTGCGTCGGGCCTGCGCCGGAAGACGCCAGCCCAAAATTGTGGCAGATTGCCGCACCCACGACCAGCCCCGTCACGGTCACGGCAGAATCGGAATTGCCTTCTCCCGCAAGGATCAGTTGGCGCAGCGGGCAGCCGCCGAGATAGACGCTCCCCCAGCCAACAAGCATCATTCCGAGGAAATTCCAGATTCCGTCGGTGTGCGCGACCGGCTGATCGGCAAAGCTCAGGTTGAATTTGCCGAGAAGGAGATTTCCGGCCACAGTGACCACGATCACCGAAAGAAATCCCCAGAGCATATTGAAATCACCGAACATCATGGCGTCTCTGCCGCCTGCGACCGTGCAAAAGCGCGTTCTCTGACACAATGCGCCAACGATCAGTCCGACTGCCAGAGAAACCCACACGACCGGATGGGCGGCTCCCGGGCCGCCGCCTGCTTCTGTGGCTCGAAACAGCGCCGGGAACAGCAGCGCAAGCCCCATCAGAACAAACATCATCGCAGGGAACATGCCGCCCTCGGTCAAGGTCTGACCGTAGGAACGCTTCAGCGAGAAGCCGCCCTTGAGCCACAGCGTGCCGACAAAGATACCGGCGGCAAAGCCCGCAAGTCCGACCAGTGCGTTGAGATCACCGCCGCCGATGCGCAGCATCATGCGAAGCGGGCAGCCCAAGAACATCAGTGCGCCGATCATCACGAATACGGCGATTACGAAGTGCGTCATGGGGGATGATCCGCCGCGAGGCTTGAATTCTTTTGCAATGACAGCCATCACAAAGGCGCCAAGCACCAGTCCGACAATTTCCGGACGCACGTACTGCACTGCTTCCGCCGAATGCAGTCCGCAGGCACCCGCGATATCCCGCAAAAAGCAGGCGATGCAAAAGCCCATGTTGCCGGGGTTGCCAAGGTATGTGAGCAACAATGCGGCCAAGCCGATCAATGTGCCGGTCAAAATGACAGGCAAGCTTTTCTTCATTTGAAACCTCCCGGACATAATTGCATTTTTGTTTCTTATCCTGTATACTCTAGCATATAAATGCGTTATTTGCAAGTGAGGATAACGATGTATGAAAACGATTTATCTGGATCATGCCGCCACCTCTTTTCCAAAGGCGCCGGGCGTCGGTCAAGCGATGTGCGACTATATCGAACGCCTCGGCAGGAGCGTGAACCGTTCGACCTACGCGACTGCGGCAGAGGCCGCCGGCACAGTGTTGGAAGTGCGTGAAGCGCTTTGCCGCCTGTTTCACTTTGACGATCCGACACATGTCGTTTTTACGCCGGGGCAAACATACGGCTTGAATTTTGCAATCCAGGGATTGCTTCGCCCGGGCGACCATGTTGTCGTCAGCGCCATGGAGCACAATGCCGTCATGCGTCCGCTCATGCAGCTCGCAGCCTCCGGCGTTGCCGTTGACCGTATTCCCTGTCGTCCGGACGGTACGATGGACGCCGCCGCCGCTGAACCGCTATTTTGTGAAAGGACGCGGCTTGCAGTTATCACGCACGCTTCCAACGTCTCCGGCACGCTGCTTCCGATTGCGGCAATATCTTCGCTGTGTCAAAAGCACGGCGTGCCGTTGCTGCTTGACGCTGCCCAGACCGCAGGTCATTATCCCATCGACTTTATGGCGCTTGGGCTATCCGCGCTTTCCGTACCGGGGCACAAAGGACTCTTGGGGCCATCCGGCATTGGGGCGTTGCTCCTGTCGCGGGACTTTGCAAAGCAGCTGACGCCGCTGATTGCCGGCGGTACGGGCAGCGCATCCGACAGCGAGCTTTTGCCGCCGTACATGCCGGATCGGTTTGAATCGGGCACCTTGAATTTACCCGGCATTTACGGACTGCATGCCGCGCTGCAATTTATTGAAGCAAAAGGCATAGCGTATTTTCAAAAAGAAGAACGCTGTTTGTGCGAACGGTTTCTTTGCGGAATCTCCAAAAACCAAAAGATCCGCCTGTGTGGTACGGCGGATCTTACGCAACGAGTCGGCGTAATTTCATTGGATTTTCCCGAAATGGACAACGCGGAGGTCGCCTATCGCCTTGAGCAGGCATACGGCATTGAGACGCGCTGCGGACTGCATTGCGCGCCAAGCGCGCACAAAACGCTCCAAACCTTTCCACAGGGCACGGTACGCTTCTCTTTCGGCTATGGCAACACAGAAGCGGACATAGACGCCGCGCTTGCCGCGATCTTTGAAATTACCGCAGATAAATAGACTTTCCGCGTTTTCCCGTTACCGTTCCGATGCGCTGCGCGCTCGGGACGTTTGTTTTTAGCAGGGCATGGAGTTTGTCGGCATCCTCCGGTGCGCAGGCAATCAAAAGACCGCCGGAGGTTTGCGGATCAAAGAGAACATCCTGTACGGCAAGCGGCACAGAACCGCAATCCACCGCGCTTTCGGCAAAGGCGCGGTTGCGGTACATCCCCTCAGGCAAAATGCCCATCTCCGCCAGCGCGACCGCCTCCGAAAGGATATCGATGCGGCTCGTATCAACGTCTGCCGACGTTTCCGACCCCTCCATCATCTCCAGCATATGTCCCATCAGGCTAAAGCCCGTCACATCGGTACAGGCATGGATCTCGCACTGCACCATGCAATCGCGCGCGGACTTGTTGAGCGTTGTCATCAGGCGCGTCACGGTCTGCTGCATCTCGTCGCTGACCATCTCTGCCTTCATGCCGGTCGTCAAAACGCCGATCCCGAGCGGTTTGGTCAAAAACAGCACGTCGCCCGGCTTTGCGCCGCAGTTTTTATAGAATTTATCTGGATGTACAAAGCCCGTAACAGCGAGTCCGTATTTGGGTTCGTCGTCAAAGATGCTGTGTCCGCCCGTGATGAGCGCGCCTGCTTCATACACCTTATCGTATCCGCCCGCCAAAAGGCGATGTACGGCTTCCTTTGGCATCGTTTCAGGAATGCAGAGAATGTTGAGCGCCAAACGCGGCTCGCCGCCCATGGCATAAATATCGGAGAGCGCATTGGTCGCCGCGATCTGCCCGAACAGGTATGGATCGTCCGCAATCGGCGGAAAAAAGTCCACCGTCTGTACCAGCGCCAGTTCGTCGCTGACCTTGTAGACGGAAGCGTCGTCCGATTTATCAAACCCGACCAGCAGATTGGGATCGTTATGCACCTTGATGTCGTCCAGCAGCTTTGCCAGCACACCCGCGCCCACCTTGGCGCCGCAGCCCGCGCACTTGGCAAGCTTTGTCAGCTTCACGTCAGTTTCCATGGCGGTTTCCTTCCGTCAAATGCAGCGTCGCTTCCAAAACGCCGCCGGCCACGCTCAACGCCTTATCAGAGATCTGATAGCAGTGGCTGGCGTCGCAGCGCGGATCGACGTCGCCGCTCTTCATCCCTTCATGCACCGGAATGCCGTCCGGCAGGATTCCTCTGAGAATACCCGATATGGAGGTAATAATCGGTTGATCGCGCACAAACGCGCAGGTTTCGCCTTTTTCCACGCGGTCGCCGATTTTCTTGACGCCGCAGAAAAAACCGTCGCAGGGCGCACGCAGAATGCGTTCCAGCGCAAACCCGCCGATCATGCCCGGCACGCCGGTATTCGGGATGGCGCTGCCACGGTAATACACGCGTCCGAGCGTATGTCCCCGCATTGTTTCCACCACCGCGTGACAGTCTACACCGGCGGTAAATCCTGGCCCGACGCCGATCACGGTCGGTGCGTCAAAAATATATGTGCCAAGGTTTCTTTTTGCGATGATCGCATCCACGAGGACGTCCGGCGCAAGCGTGTCCCGGCAAGCTGCTTCGGGATCGGCAAGCACGGGAATCACACCGTCCGAAAGCATCCGGAGCGCTTCATCGGCGTCTTTTGCAAGCTTTGCCGTCACGCCCTCGACCTGCGCCGTCCCGTCAATGATCGCTTCGGAAAAGCAAACCGTCCGCCGAATGGACGTCGGACGCGGCAGGTCGGTCATCACGACCGCAAAGCCGCATTGTCGCAGCCGAAAGGCAATCCCGCTGGCAATATCCCCCGCTCCCTTTATCAAAACACGCATGGCTTTTCCCCCTGTAATGCAGTAATCACCGTGGCCGTTACCACGTTTTTATCCAACGCAGCAGCAATCTGCTGCCCTTTATCAAGCAGCGTCTTTGTATCCGCCTGATTCAAAACGATATAATAGGGTATCTCGCTCGCAACGTTCTTATGTTGTCCCGCGTCGCTGCAAAGAACGCGCGCAACATCCTCCGGCGTGATAACATGCGCCGTATCGCAGCCCAACACCCCGGCATAACGATCCGGTCGGTGCGCCGCCTGCGCAATTGTTTTGCCAATCCCCGACATTCCTGCCACGGCAATCACACACGCGGTCTCCTTTGGAAGCACAGGCTCGTTTGCTGCGGGCGCTTTGAGCGGATGATGCTTTGCACCGTCCGCTTCGACAAAAATATAATCGCACAGCGGCAGCAACGCGAAAAATGGAATTCCCGCGTCGGCAAGCTTTCCGTTCTCGACCGGCGCGCCGATACACAGCAGACGTTCGGAAATGAATGCTTCCCGTATGTCTTTGACCGTGGGGTTTTGCAGCACGGGAACATCCTCCGGCGGAAAAATATGCGTCGTCGTTGTAACAAGCACACGCCCACAAGACGCAAACTGCTTTGCAAGCCGCCACAGGAGCGTCGTTTTTCCGCCGCCGCCGACAAGCGCTGTCAATCCGTGCGGGATCGCAAGACACAGCTCCGGCGGAACATTTTCAAATACGCGCATGATACTCTCCTGCCGTTATTCTAAAACGAGGATAACACGAATGAAAAAGCCTGTCAATCAGCGCAATACCGCCTCTGTCCCTTGGCTTTTCAGCTTGGCGTTGCAGCCAAAAGCTCTCTGTTTCAACGGTCATGCCGGCAAATCGAACGCATGCCGGAACGGGCCGTTCCCCGATATCCGCTCGTTGATTGACGTTTGCAAATAAATTGTATGTTATTATTTAAACAATTCGCACCGCCTGGAGGTATCTTTTGAATGTTATCATAAAAAGCAGTTTGGAGCACGTGAAAAGAAGTCGGGCAAAAACGGCGCTCTTCACCCTTCTGTTGGCTACGCTGGCCGCTTTTTTGTCGCTTTGCGTCATGCTGCTTTCCGAAAGCCGAGCCCGTCTTGCCGCACTCGACGACGCCTATACGACCCTTGGCGTCGTGGAATACTATGGCGACGCTTTTCCGGATGTGTGGGCCTATGACGCATTGCGTGAAGACGTGATTAATAGCTTCGACCATGCCGCCGTTACCGGTGGGACGGGGCTTGTTTCCTATTCCCCCTGTCAGGACACCATTGCAAGCGTCGCTGGATTTCAGCGGCGTACCGGCACCACGCCATGGCGAAACAGCGCCATCATCATCATCAAGGGTTTGTATTATGTACCAAGTCACGACACCTATATGTGCTTAAGCGTAGATACGCTTTACGATTTCAAGGGCAACGTCAACCAAAACCTGATATTGGACATGGGCGATTACCCTTTTACGCCCGAATACGACGCTTTTTATGTGCTGCACGGGCAGTATGTGCAGAGCAGAACGTCCCTGCCTTGCTTTCAGATCTCCGCATTCCCTGAAATGGTATCCTCCGGTGACGGCGTCATCCCCTATTTGAAGCTTGACAGCGGCAAGGACGCGTTTCTCAATGCGCCGCCCGCCGCCTATGCCGAAGCGGCAGAGCTTTATACGCTCATGAACTCCGCCGTCGTCGTGTTCGGCATGGATGACGCCGCTGCCTTTTTACCCATGCAGCAGCAAAAGATGGAGCTGACCTCCGGGAGATTGTTTACCGATGCGGAAACGCGGTCGGGTGCGAACGTTTGTCTGGTATCCGACATCGTTTTGGGAATTTGCGGCTTACAGCTGGGCGATCAACTGGATCTTGGCTATTTGGACTATCACAACGAAAGCTGTAGTGGCGTCCTATCCTCCGGCAGTGCGGAAATTGTCGGTACGGTACGCACCAGCCAAACAGATCAGGGCTTTATTTGTATGCCAAATAAGGCGATTCCGGAAAGCGCCGTGCATCTTGGCTACACCTTAGGCACCGCTGTTGTAAAAAACGACCGTGCAGCCGCATTTTTTGACTCCGCAAATGCACGTCTGCCTGCGCGCTCCGGCATTACCCTCTACGATCAGGGCTACGCGCAGGCCGCCTCCGGAGCAAAGGCGCTGCTGCGCACAGCAATCTACCTCACCGTGGTCTGTGTTGTCGCGTGCCTCGGCGTGATCGCACTGTTTGGTTTTCTTTTCGTCTTTCGGCAGAAGGAGAGCATTGGTATCATGCAGGCCCTTGGCGCAGGACGAAAAAAAACCGTTGTCTACTTGCTTTTCGGCGCGCTTGCAGTGGCCGTATTTGCAACACTTTTGGGCGTGTTGCTTGGAGTTTGCCTCTCCGGACAAATCCACGCACTGGCGGCCCGCGACATGGCGACGCAGGCGCTCGCCGGTTCCATATACGGCACAAGCACCAACGGATTTACCTTCTTGGCGTCCGCCAATACCCACGCTTCGTTTTTGCCTTCACTGCTGGCCTGCTGCTGTATTCCGCTGGCGTCCCTCGGCAGCTGCGCGATTTTTGCGCATATGGCGCTGCGGCAATACACAGTTCGCACAAAGCCCCGCCGCTCGGGAACTGCGTTTCCGGCACGTCCCTGTCGCTCCTCGAGCCTGCCCGCCGGTCCCGTAAAGTTTGCT
Source organism: uncultured Oscillospiraceae bacterium (assembly GCA_964636685.1). Classification (GTDB taxonomy): domain Bacteria; phylum Bacillota; class Clostridia; order Christensenellales; family CAG-138; genus CAZWUK01. The sequence goes on along the minus strand of CAZWUK010000009.1, from coordinate 3,652 downwards.
CTGCTTTCCATCGCCCGTTCCGGTTGGCGCAGCTGGATCGTTCCTCTGGTATCCGCGCTGCTGCTGCTATTTCTCGGCACCCTCACACAATCCCTGACGGACAGCCGTGCGCAGTTGGACACCCTTGCAGAGAACACGGATATCAGCGGATATTTTACGGATACAGAGGGCAGACGCGTGGGAACGCTGTCATTGCCACAGGATTTAGCAAACCAATTGCAGGAGTTTGAAGGCATTGCGCGACTGGATAAATCCTACAGCATCAAATATCAGTTTCTTGGCGTCCCCCGCTCCGCCGACGGAACCATGCGGGAGGTTTCACAGATGGAAATGCCGGATCTTAGCACCATCGGCGGACAATTCCGATTCGAAACCCTGAAAGAACAAATGGCAAAGCAGCCGGATGTTTTTCTCACAACAAACATTGCCACCGTGCCGGAATTCTTCTACGCGGGCGCAATGGACGCCACATTTTTAGAGGGATATGATGCTTCCGTTTTCCAGCTGTCCTATGATGAGATCTACGAACGGTTTCCCGCCGTTCCCTGTATTGTGCCGCGCTCGCTGATGGAGCAGCACGGTTTGCAGCTTGGCGATACCATTCGCCTTACCATGAGCGAGGCGTTCTATCCCATGGACTTCTATGTAATCGGTTCTTTCCGGCGCAGCGGCGCGAAGGATAACATCTATGCGCCTTTGGATGCGCTGGTGTATTGGGGCTCGATCAGCTACGTGTCCGCTAATTTTGCATTGAAAGACGCTTCCTACCTCGAAGCTTTTACAGCCTTCTTGGAACAAAACAACTACGGCGCTGTCGATCACATCATGCGCAACCGTATGACCGTCGTCGTGCAGGATGGAACATATCTTGCTGCGAAAACGCGTCTGACGCAGCAGATCGACTATTTAACGCTGCTGCTGCCCATCCTGTATTTATTAGTCTGCGCGCTGGGCTTTGTGATTTCCTATTTGATGATGAACGGGCGCAAGCTGGAACTAGCGATGATGCGAGCGCTGGGTGCGCGGCCGCTTACCGTTTTGTCATCGTATTTTACGGAATATGTGCTTCTCTGCGCTGCCGGTTGTCTCCCCGCGCTCCTTTTCTGGGCATTTACAGGACGGCTGGACAGCAGTGCGCTGTGGAGTACAGCATTGTATCTTGCCTGTTACCTGATCGGCTGCCTCATCAGCATTCTACGTCTTTGCCGCAGCCGGCTGCTCAGAAGCCTTACTTCTGCTGAATGAACGGAGGTTATAAAACAATGTCCGCAATCCAACTAGAAAATGTATCCTATGAATACCGCAGCCGTTACGGCGTCAATCGAGTGCTCAAGGGAATCGACTGGTCCTTTGAGCGGGGCAGCATCTATGCAATCGTTGGAAAATCCGGCTCCGGCAAAACCACGCTGCTTTCTCTGATGGCGGGGCTGGATCTGCCGACCGAAGGCAACGTGCTCGCAAACGGCGTTAACACCCGATTAACGGATCTGGATCTGTATCGCCGCAAAAGCGTTTCCGTGGTGTATCAGGGCTTTCGTCTGTTTCCGCTGCTCACCACGCTGGAAAACGTGATGTACCCGCTGGAGCTTTCAAATGTTCCTACCGCACAGGCGCGGGAACAGGCGCTCTCCTGCATGGAACGCGTGGGACTTCCCCCCGAGCTGAACGATCGCTTCCCCGGCATGATGTCCGGCGGCGAACAGCAGCGCGTTGCCATCGCAAGGGCGCTGGCGAGCCAGACCGGCATTATTCTTGCCGACGAACCCACCGGCAATTTGGATGAGAACAACAGCCGCACCATCATTGATCTGCTTTCGGATCTTGCGCACAACGCCAATTATTGTGTGATCGTCGTGACGCACGACCTCGGTGTTCTCCCCTGCATGGATCAGGTGCTGCGGATGCGTGACGGCCGGCTTTCGGTGTTTGAGCGGTTTTGATTCCAAAAAGGCAGGCATAAAAAGGCAAGCAAACTTCACGGTAGCCCTCTCTGGCACTGCCCGTCGCGTTCGGGCAGCATCAAAGGACTTTTCTACCGAACCGCTGATTTATCAGGGAAACGCTGCCGGTTCTGCCACTACCCAAAATTAAAAGCAATCTGAACCTCGCCAAACGGCATGGGTTCGGATTGTTTTTGTGGTGAAATTGGACGTCCCGTGGAAGTCCAATCGTGCTGAACGCAGCTTGTTCAAGGGTGGATTGCAGCTATTTTGCGTAATTTTCAAACGCCTCTATCGTTCCATGAAAAACATTCATATCGATGAATTTTTCAGAGCCACGATATCCGCCAAGTTGCGCTCTGTTTGTATACTGCCAAAATGTCCATTGCCGGTTATCCGAAAGAGCGGGAGGGCATATTACATTGCGTATCCAAATATCGTAATCGTCATAATGCCCCGAAAGATAGATATCATATGATTTTTCGGTGGCATAAATAATCGGTCTCATATTGTAATACGCTTCAAGCGAATCAAGCATAATATTGAGTTGTTCCTGCGTGGTTCGGACATCTGGTAAGTTCTGCTCTTTATCGCCATAGAATTCAAAATCCACTACTGGCGGCAACATGTTATCCGCAATCGGAACGGTCGCTATAAAATTATCCGCCTGCGTTTTACCCGAGCTGTCAAAGCTGAAAAAATGATATGCACCTATTCTTAAATTCGTTTTTTGAGCTTGTGTGTAATTATATTCAAAAAAAGCATCTACCAACAAGCTTCCTTCCGTTGCTTTCATAAAAGCAAAGTCGATATTTTGTTTTGATAAAACTTCCCAGTCAATATCCCCCTGATAGGATGAAACGTCTACCCCTCTAACAGGATAACGTTTCGATGAAGGGTTATTAAGCAAAACAATGCCGTTCCATACAAGTATAAAAGCCGTAAAGCAAATCAACATCATTGCTGCGAGTAAGGTGAGTTTGATTTTTGTTCTTCTTTTCATTTTGAACCTCGCAAAATGTAAATGGCCTTTGCCAGCATTTAACCTCGCTAATAAAATAAGAACGCTGATCTCTACGCATCGTATCAAAATCAGCGTTCTTATTTGGCAAATGCTGATAATTTTGATACAGTGTTCATTTGCCGGATAAATCGTTTGCGCTGGTTTAGTTTTCGTTAGCGCAGGTATAAATCGTTAGCAAGGGTACACCATATCACAACTACAAGATAAAGAGATCGTTCGATAAAAGAATAACGATACGCCATTAAACATTCGCATCTGTTGCAAAGGCCTCAGAACCCATCGGAGATATTGTTACATAAAGGCGTAAGACCTCTTCGCCGGAGTTTATAACTTGCAAGCTTTCTTGTCCATTAACCTGCATTAACTCGCCCACTTGCAATGATGTTTCTTTGCCATCCGTGACAACTTTAGCACTACCCTCCATGACCTGCAGCAAAAGAGTAGATTCTAGATGCGTATGTCCCGGTAGTATTTCGCCTTTTGAAATATTTAAAATAAAGGCTATTACATTATCGCTTTTGAAGATCATCCGCTTAGCGATTTTTCCCTGGGGCTCTTGAAAATAATCATTGAAAACGAACTTGTTCATAGATAACTCCTCCTTTAATGTTAGCTTTTGCAGTCTGTGTTACTTGCGGTTTCCTGACATTGATAACAAAACATGCTCATTTGGTTTTCCTCCGTTTAT
>CAZWUK010000008.1:0-39867 GCA_964636685.1 uncultured Oscillospiraceae bacterium | reverse complement strand
TACACGTTGTCCTGTGCATATTTCTGTATATTTTATCCTGATATACAGAAATCGTCTTCGCGGACGCCAGCCGACCGCCCGAAACCTTTACATTTTCCGCAATGCAGGCTATACTTTATATAAAATATAGAAAATTTCGCAGGGCGACGCCGTGATGTAGGGATCGCCCTGTTTTTGGAGAAAAAACAAAAACATGACCTATTCCGATCAGCTATCCCCACAAATGCAGCAAACGCTGCAAAAAGCCAAGTATCACACGCCCACGCCCATTCAGGAGCAGACGCTTACCGCGCTGCTGAACGGCAAGGACTTGATCGGTATTGCCAAGACCGGCACAGGAAAGACCGCCGCCTTCGCCATACCGATCATCGAGCATGCGGCGGCAGACGCGCAGCAGCTCCAGGCGCTTGTATTGTGTCCCACCCGCGAGCTGGCGCTGCAAACCACCAGCGTATTTAAAATGCTCTCTACCCACAAAAAGCTGCGCACCGTCTGTATTTACGGCGGACAGTCCATCAAAACGCAGGTCAACGCGCTGCATCAGGGCGTACAAATCGTCGTCGGCACGCCGGGACGCGTCAAGGATCTGCTCAATCGCAAGGAGCTGAAATTCTCCGACCTGCGCACGGTTGTGCTGGACGAAGCGGACGAAATGTTTGATTACGGCTTTTTGCCCGACATTCGCTATATTCTCAGCCGTGTCACCGCAAAGCACCAGACACTGCTGTTTTCCGCCACCATGAACGAGAACGTCTCGGGGATTGCAAAGCGTTTTATGTCGCCCGACCCGGAACGGATCGAGATCGGCGAGCAGAAAGATCCCGTTGAAACCATCCGTCAGATCTGCATCAAGACGGAGGAGCATTTGAAGGTCGCCGCCGTCAACTACGTGCTCAAGGAGATCGAGCCTCGTCTGACGCTGGTATTTTGCAACACGCGCTCGCGTGTCAAAACCGTGACAAAGTATTTGCAGGAAGCGCGCATCAAGGCAGAGGGCATCCACGGCGATTTGACGCAGGCGCAGCGCGACCACATCATGCGGGATTTCCGTCAGGGAAAGATCCCCGTGCTGATTGCCACGGACGTTGCCGCACGCGGCATCGATGTCGATCACATCGACCTGGTCATCAATTTTGACGTGCCGGATAAGCCGGAATATTACATTCACAGGATCGGGCGAACGGGTCGCGCCGGCAACTGCGGCATGGCCTGCACGCTGCTGAGCCCCCAGGACGCCAATCGCCTTGCCGACATTGAAAAGCGCTACAACATCCATATGGAACGATAGCTCAAGCCATCACAAGCAACCCTTTCGGGATCGTACTGCGATCCCGTTTTTTTGTTCCATTGCTCCCCTTTTCTCCGATTTACAGACAATCGTCCCCATGCTACAATGAAATTGCTCCGATACCGGCGATCTACCGCAAATTTGCCACGATCGTCGGTGCGCGGCGGCGTTTGTCCGTCAAGGGTGCGTTCGGAAACGGTCGCGCCTCCCGTATTTGGAAAGGAGAAAAATCACATGAAATCATTTATGCGTCGCACACTGTGTTTGGTCTTTCTGCTGCTCTTTGTTCTGACCGGCTGCAAAGCGCCGGCGGCAAACACCCCCGTTATCACCCAGCCGCCCGAACAGGCAACCGTGACCATGCCGGAAATCACGGCAGAGCCAATCACGGTAACAAATCCTGTGATCCGCCTGTCCACGACCACCAGCGTCAACGACTCGGGACTGTTGCCCTATTTACAGCCGGAATTTGAGGCGGACACCGGCTATCGACTGGAGATCACCTCCGCCGGCACTGGCGCCGCCATCGAAAAGGGACGCACAGGCGATGCGGACTGTCTGCTCGTACACGCAAAAGCATCCGAGGAACAGTTCGTCAGCGAGGGCTTTGGCGTTTCGCGCATTCCGTTCATGTATAATTTCTTTATCATCATAGGGCCTGCCGACGATCCGGCGGGCGTCAAAGACTGCGCGAGTGCAAGCGAAGCCTTTGCGGCTATTGCAAAAAGCGGCGTAAAATTCATTTCGCGCGGCGATGATTCCGGCACGCATAAAGCGGAGCTCAAGATCTGGGCAGCGGCAAACCTCGCTCCCGATCCGCAAAAGGACAGCTGGTATATCTCCGCCGGTTCCGGCATGGGCGCCTGCATCACGATGGCAAGCGAGGAGCAAGCCTATGTGCTGACCGATAAGGCGACCTATCTTGCGCATGAGCAGCGCGACTCACTATCCCTGCTGCTGGAAAAATCCGACGAAATGAAAAACACCTACTCGATGATCGCCATCTCCCCCGAGGCGTGGCCGGATACCAACATCGACGGTGCAAACGCCTTCATTGCATGGATGCAGAGCGACAAGGCGACCGCGCTGATTGAGGCCTACGGCGTCGAAGCCTATGGCGAGCAGCTGTTCTTTGTCTCCTAAGCGCTGCCAAAAACTTCTATGAGTACAACGGCGAACGTCTTTCAAACGCTGCTGGAATCCCTGTTTACGCCCGGAAGCGAGCTTGCAGGGATTTTGGGCGTTACGCTGAAAATGGCGTTCATCAGCACAACCGTCTCGTTTCTGATCGGCGTTGCCGCGGGTGCGCCGATCGGCGCGGGCAGCTTTCGCGGGAAAAAGCTGCTGCTCAATTTCACCAGCACCTTCTTGGGCTTTCCGCCGGTGCTGTGCGGACTTGTGGTGTTTTTTCTGCTGTCGCGATCCGGGCCGTTTGGGCAATATAAGCTGCTTTACAGCGTCTCTGCCATGATCTTTGCGCAAATCCTGCTCATCACGCCGATCGTGCTGCACATGACCGCCACCATCATCTCCGAATGTGCGCCGCGCATGCTCGAAACCATGCAGGGACTACGCTTTTCGCGGATCAAGCAGCTGCTTTTGCTGCTGTGGGAATCCCGCGGCGCGCTGTTTTCGGTCTATTTTCTCGGCTTTGGACGCGCCATCTCGGAGGTCGGCGCAGCGCAGCTTGTGGGCGGAAATGTACAATTCAAAACGCGTGTGATGACCACCGCCATCGTGCTGGAAACCAACCGCGGAAATTTTGCCTTTGCACTGGCGATCGGGATTCTGCTGCTTGCCGTTTCCTTTTGTATCAACCTGCTGGCACGGCTGCTTTCGAGGAACACACTATGATTGTTTTGCAGCAGCTCGTAAAAAAATACGGTGGACGCACGGTTCTCGACATTCCCGCGTTCACGTTTTTGCCGGGAGAAACCTATGCGCTGCTCGGCCCGAACGGCGCGGGCAAAACAACGCTTTTACGGATACTGGCAGGCTTTCTTTTGCCGGACAGCGGCTCCATACGGCCGGGCTTTTGCAAGGATGCCATAGGCTATCTGCCGCAAACGCCGTATACCTTCTCGGGAACGGTAACAAAAAATATGAAGCTTGCCGCGCGCCACGATCCCGCGGCAATACGCCGCATCCCCGCCCTTTTGGAAAGCGTGGGGCTGGATGCGCTGTCCCATGCCAATGCAAAAACCCTGTCCGGCGGCGAAGCGCAGCGGCTCGCGCTTCTCCGGCTTTTAATCCGCGAGCAGTCGTTGCTGCTGCTGGACGAACCGACCTCCGCGACCGACATTGCGGGCGGCGACCGGATCGAGGAGGTGCTGCGCATGCAGCGCCAATTGCACGGCACGCAGCTGATTTTTGCCACGCATGCGCCGGGACAGGCGCTTCGCCTTGCCACACAGGCGATTGTTTTGATCGACGGAAAAATTGCCGAAAGCGGGCCTGTTGACGATGTGCTGCATACCCCGCGATCCAAGGACGTCCAAAACTTTTTTGCACACTGGAGATTTTAATGCTGTTACAGGTTCTTTCCCTCGAAGACGCCAAACAATTGCTGCAAGACCGCTTCCCCGCCGTCAAGCCGGTTCGGGAGGAGGTCGCGCTCTTTGACGCGCTCCACCGCGTGCTGTTTCAAGACATCCTTGCACCCGAGGACGTGCCTGCCTTTTCCCGTTCGACCGTGGACGGGTATGCCTTCATCGCCGGCGACGCCTTCGGCTGCTCGGAAAGCAGTCCCGCGCTTTTGGAAGAAGCGTTCTCCGTGCCGATGGGAACGGTCTGCTCAACCCCGCTGCTGGCCGGACAATGCGCCGCAGTCCCAACCGGCGGTGCGCTGCCGCCAAATGCAGACACGGTCGCAATGCTCGAATACACCGAGCGGATCGGAAAAACAACCGTCGCGCTGCAAAAAAGCTGCGCACCCGGTGAAAACGTCGTTCGGCGAGGCGACGATGTGCTTGCGGGCAGTTTGCTGCTTTCTGCCGGTACAACGCTTTTCCCGCCGGAAATCGGCGCGCTTGCGGCACTCGGCGTCACAGCCGTCCCCGTCAATCGACGCCTTCTGGTCGGCATTCTTTCCACCGGCGACGAGATCGTTCCATCCGATACCGCGCCGCTCCCCGGACAGATGCGCGACGTAAACGCGCCGATGCTTGCCGCGGCGATTGCGCAGGTTGGCGCGGTTCCGGTTGTATATGGCATCTGTCGGGACGACCGCACGGCGCTGAAGCGCGCAATAGGACGTGCCGTGTCGGAATGCGATGTGGTTTTGCTCTCGGGCGGCAGCTCGGCTGGCGAAAAGGACGCTGCTGAAGCCATTCTCTCCGCACTTGGCAGCATTTTGTTTCACGGTCTTGCGATTAAGCCCGGCAAACCCACCGTCTGCGGTGCGATACAGCAAAAACCCGTCGTCTGTCTGCCCGGACACCCGGTTGCCGCGTGCCTTGTCTGCTATCGGCTGGTATTGCCGCTATTGTGCCGTTTACAGGGAAGCATTTTGCAAGAAAAGACCGCAACGGCGACGCTTTTGACCGCAATCCCCTCCAACCACGGGCGGGAGGAATTTGTACCCGTTCGCCTGACCGATGCCGGCGCTGTTCCGGTTTTTGGCAAATCGGGTTTGATTACAAAGCTTGCCGCAACCTCCGGCTATCTTCGCGTTCCGCGGGATGCGGAAGGACTTGCCGCAGGGACGCAGGTCACGGTTTTTCTTTGGGAGGGATTATGCGCGAATCGTACTTGACCAATCTGCCGCTGGAGGAAGCGGTGCACGGCTATCTTTCATTTTTGCAGGATGCGGGACTTTGTCCCCGGACAGAAACCGTCGCAGTTTCTGACGCATTTACGCGTATTACCGCGTCCGCCGTCCGTGCCGTACTGTGCTCGCCGCACTATACCGCCTGCGCGATGGACGGCATTGCCGTAAACAGCCGTCTGACCTTCTCCGCAAACGAAGCCGTGCCTGTCAGGTTATCTCCCGGGCAATACATTCCCGTCGATACCGGCGATCCGCTGCCGGAACACACGGACGCGGTCGTGATGATCGAGGACTGCATTGAATCGGACGACGGCACAATCCGCCTGTTGTCCCCCGCCGCACCGTGGCAGCACGTCCGTCAGATCGGCGAGGACATCTCCGCCGGAGATATGCTCCTGCCCTCCTATACAAAAATCGATGCGGCGGCGCTTGGCGCGCTGCTTGCGGGCGGTATTTCGTCCGTGTCCGTACTCAAAAAGCCGGTGGTCGGCATTCTGCCCACGGGCGACGAGGTCGTGCCGCCAAGCGACCATCCCGCGCCGGGGGACGTGATGGAATTTAACTCCGCCATCTTTTCCGCTATGCTCCAAGGCTGGGGCGCTGCAGTGCGTACACTGCCCATCGTGCCGGACGATCCGGTTTTGATGAAAGCCGCCTTGGAGCGTGCTGTTTCCGAATGCGACATGGTGCTCATCGGCGCGGGAACCTCCGCGGGCAGAGACGACGGTACGGCAAACGCCATCCGCACACTGGGCGAAGTCTTTTGCCACGGAATCGCCATTCGTCCGGGAAAACCCGCCGTGCTGGGGCGTGTGGGGCAAGTGCCCGTGATCGGCGTGCCGGGCTACCCCGTTTCCGGCATCATCGTGCTGGAAAAGCTCGTACAGCCCGTCGTCAACGCGCTCCTGAGGCAGCCGACAAGCAGTGAAAACACCGTCCACGTCCGGCTCGGCAAACGCATCCATTCGTCGCTGAAATACCGCGAGTTCATCCGCGCGGGGCTTTCTGTCGGCAAAGACGGCGTATTCTCCGCGCTGCCGCTCAACCGCGGCGCAGGCGTAATTACCTCCTTTGTCAAGGCGGATTGTATACTGGATATTCCGCAAAATTCCGAAGGACTTGACGCGGGCGCTACCGTGTCGGCAAAGCTGATTCGGTCTTGCGACACGCTGCAAAATACGCTGCGCATCACGGGCAGTCACGATCCGCTTTTGGATGAAGCAGGCGACCTGCTGCGGCGGCACGATCCGTCAAAGCGCGTCTGTTCTCTGCATGTGGGCAGCATGGGTGCAATCCTTGCCGTTTCGCGCGGCGAGGCGCCGCTTGGCGGAATCCACTTGCTGGATGGCAGCAATGGGGACTATAATGTATCCTACATGGAAAAATATTTCCCCGACGGCGGCGTGGCGCTCATCGAATGCGTGAATCGGGTGCAGGGTCTCATGTGCGCGCCGGGCAACCCCAAGAAGATCGGTGCTTTTTGCGATATTGCACGCCCCGGCATCCGGTATGTCAACCGCCAGCCGGGTGCAGGAACGCGGCTGCTGTGCGACTATTTGCTGCAGCAAAACGGCATTGCCGCATCCGATGTTGACGGCTACCGGCGTGAGGAATTGACGCATACGGCGGTCGCCGCGCAGATTGCCGCAAACAGCGCCGACTGCGGGCTTGGCATCCTGTCTGCCGCGCGGATGTACGGACTGGACTTTATCCCCATCTGCAACGAACAGTATGATCTTCTGGCGGCGGAAGCGTCGCTTGACGAGCCTGCCGTTCAGGCATTTTTACAAGTGCTGCAAAGCCCCGATTTTCTTGCGCGGCTTACAGCAATGGGCGGCTACCGCTGGGAGCAGCCGGGAAGGATTCGAAAGCTATGGAAGAAAAAAACTTGACGCACGTTGACGCCTCAGGTTCCGCCCGCATGGTGGACGTGACGCAAAAGGAAATGACGCGGCGCGAAGCCATTGCCGAGGGCAGCGTTACCATGCGGGAAGAAACGCTGACGCTGATCTTGTCGGACAGCATCAAAAAAGGCGATGTGTTCGCCGCCGCGCGCATTGCAGGCATCATGGCGGCTAAAAAGACCAGTGAGCTGATCCCCATGTGCCATCCGCTGCCCATCGAAAGCGTGTCCGTCACGTTGACGCCCGTCCCGCCGACTACCGTAAAGATTTGTGCCAAGGTCTGCTGCGTGTATCGAACAGGCATCGAAATGGAGGCCATGACCGCCGTCTCCGTCGCCGCACTGACGATCTACGACATGTGCAAGGCAGTCGATCGCGGTATGGAAATCGGCAATATTCGCCTTGTGGAAAAATCGGGCGGCAAAAGCGGTCTTTACCGTCGCGCGGAAAACGTATGACCGTCGCAACGCTCTTTGACTCGCCGGAAAAAGGCGTCCGGCTACGCTGCGATTCTCTGTATCTCCCAATAAACAGTACGATTGGGAACAACGAAAAAAGCGCCCGGCGGCAGGTAAGCCTTGCTTCCTCTCAGGCGCTGCGTTCCATGACCGATAGCGGCGGACTTTGCGCAGCACGGTTTTATGCCAATATCGAAACGGACGGACTCAATTACCGTCTGCTGCATCCGGGCAACCGGCTCTTGATCGGAGACTGTATTTTACGCATCACGCAGGTGGGAAAACGCTGCTTTCCCGGCTGCACCATCCCGGATCAGGCCGCCTGCCCCATCCGCATGGACTGCGCCTTTGCAGCGGTTGTTTCCGGCGGCACAATCCGCACGGGACAAACTCTCACATTGGAACAGGAGCAGCCATGAAAGACGCTTTTAACCGAAATATCACATATCTTCGCCTGTCGCTGACAGAGCGCTGCACCTTAAAGTGCGCCTATTGCCGCGCCGGAGAAGGCAACTGTCCCAAGCATAAGGAGCTTTCCACAGAACAGTTTCTTCGCATCGTTCGCGTCATGGCACAGCTCGGGATTGAAAAAGTACGTCTGACCGGCGGCGAACCCATGCTGCGGCGTGATCTGTTCGACCTGATCTCGGGCATTCATGCAATCCCCGGCATACGGGAAATTGCCATGACCACAAACGGGCAGCATTTGCCGGGGCAATCCGCCGCATTGAAAAAGGCGGGGCTTGACCGGCTGAATATCAGCATCGACTCGCTCCGTCCCGAGCGGTATGCAGCGCTCACAGGCGGCGGCTCGCTTGCGGCAGTCTTAACAAGCATTGACGAAGCGCTGGCAGCAGGATTTTCCCCGCTCAAGCTCAACGCGGTACTCCTGCGCGGACAAAACGACGATGAGATTGACGACTTTCTGGCTTTGACCCGCAAACAGCCCATCGATGTACGCTTTATCGAGCTCATGCCCATGGGCGCTACGGATCACACCGACCGGCGCATCCGCTCGGACGAGATCCTTGGCAGTCATCCGGAGCTTGTACCGCTGCCGCCACGGTACGCTTCCCAGCCATCGGCAGACTACGAAATCCCCGGATACTGCGGGCGGATCGGGCTCATCAGCCCCATGTCCCATCGCTTTTGCCAGGACTGCAACCGCGTACGCGTCCTAAGCGACGGCATGCTGCGCCCGTGTCTTGGCGACAATTACGAAGTTTCTCTCCTGCCGGCGCTTGCTGCGGCACAGGACGATCTCCTTTTGGAAACGATCCGGCAGGCAATCTATACAAAGCCCGCTGCAAACGGCTTCTCAGACGCTTTTTGCACCGCGCGGAACATGAGCAAAATCGGAGGCTAAACCATGGCAAGCATCGTATCTGTCAACGTCAGCAATCACAAAGGCACCTTCAAATACCCGGTTGACGAAGCCGAGCTTCGCGTCGATCACGGCATCGTCGGAGACGCCCACGCTGGCAACTGGCACAGACAAATCAGCCTTCTTGCACTGGAGAGCATCGACAAAATGAGCGCGATGGGCGTTTCGGATCTCACGCCCGGGAAATTTGCTGAAAATATCACGACGGAAGGACTGGAGCTGTTTACCCTGCCCGTCGGCACGAGGCTGCAAATCGGGAATACGCTCACCGAGGTCACGCAGATCGGGAAGGAATGCCACCAGCATTGCGAAATCTATAAAAAAGTCGGCAAGTGCGTCATGCCCACGGAGGGTATCTTCGTGAAGGTGCTTACCGGCGGCACGATCCACCCGGGAGATGCCATAGAAATTGTCTGATCTCGAAATATTATAATCCTAAAAAATATTTTTTCCAGAAAATATGCCGAATAGCATTGTTCTTTCAAAAGAATAATGCTATTCTATTTTCTATGAAATGTATTTTAACAACGAATGCTGCGGGGCATGTTTTATGCCATGATCTGACCCGAATCGTTCGCGGTGAAACAAAAGGCGCTGCGTTCAAAAAAGGGCATATCGTCACAGCGGAGGATATCCCGGTGCTGCTTTCCATGGGGAAGGAGCATCTGTATGTGTGGGAAGTTGACGAAAGTAAACTGCACGAAAACGACGCTGCCGAGATCCTGGCGGGAATTTGCGAAAGTCAAAACATGCACCGCAGTGAGATCCGCGAGGGTAAAATCGAGCTGATCTCCGATATCGACGGTCTGTTTACGGTGGACGTGCCCCGTCTGGATCAAATCAATGCGCTCGATGAGATTATGATCGCCACGCGCCACACAAACACGGTGGTAAAGCCCGGCGACAAGCTCTGCGGGGCGCGCGTGATCCCGCTTGTGATCGACAAAGCCCGCATGGAGGCCGCGCGTACGATCGGCGCCGAAAAGCCGCTGCTGTCTGTCAGACCCTTTCTCTCAATAAAGGCCGGCATCGTCACAACCGGCAACGAGGTGTTCCACGGACGGATTCAGGATACCTTTACGCCGGTGGTTATGGATAAGCTTGCTGAATTTTCCATTCAAACCGTGGCGCATGAGGTTTCCGACGACGGAATCGACCACGTGGTCGAAGCCATTTCTCGCGTTCGGGAAAAGGGCGTGGATCTTGTGCTCTGCACCGGCGGCATGAGCGTTGATCCCGACGATATGACCCCCGCCGCCATTAAAAAGAGCGGCGCTTCCATCGTTACCTACGGTGCCCCAGTCCTGCCCGGCGCGATGTTCTTGATGGGTTACTATGACGACGGTACGCCGGTGATGGGGCTTCCCGGCTGCGTGATGTACGCAAAGCGCACGATTTTTGATCTCGTATTGCCGCGGGTCGCCGCCGGCGTCCGGCTGGACAAGAAGGACTTTTCCACGCTCGGCTGCGGCGGGTTATGCCTCGGCTGTGAAAACTGTACCTATCCCAATTGCGGATTTGGAAAATAAGGAGAAAGCAAATGAAAAAACAACTCGCGATCCTTGCCGTCATTCTCATGGTACTCTCGATGGGCTTCGGCTGTGCCGCGCCGGTTGCAGCGCCCGATCCCACAGCGGAACCTGCAGCAGAAGCAACAACCGCGCCTGTTGAACCTGAAATCACCGCCGAGCCGGAGGCTGCGCCCGTCGAGCTGATCGTGTTTGCCGCCGCGTCCATGACCGAATCGCTCAACACGATCGCCGAGATGTACAAGGAGGTCGCGCCGAACGTGACCATCGTGTATAATTTCGATTCCAGCGGCACGCTCAAAACCCAGATTCAGGAGGGTGCGGACTGCGACGTGTTCATCTCCGCCGGTCAAAAGCAGATGAACCAGCTTGACAGCACTGCGGACGCTGCCGTCAACACCGAAGGACTGGACTTTGTGTTACAGGGAAGCCGGTTCAATATTGTTTCCAACGAAGTCGTCCTGATCGTGCCGAACGGCTCTGATAAGGGGATCTCCGACTTCCTCGATGTGCTGACCGACAAGGTGACAATCGTTGCTCTGGGGAATTCCGACGTCCCCGTGGGGCAGTACTCTGAGGAAATCTACACGACTCTCGGCGTATGGGAAAAGCTCACTGCCGGCGGCAAGGTCAGCTACGGCACAAACGTCAAGGAAGTGCTCGCGCAAGTGTCTGAAGCATCCGCGGATTGTGGCGTTGTTTACAGCACTGATGCAGCCACCGCCGCAGGCGTTACGGTCGTTGCCACGGCACCGGAGGGCAGCCACAAAGCCATCACCTATCCCGCCGCGATTCTGAATATCACCAAGAACCAGGCGGCGGCAGAAGCGTTTGTAGAATTTCTCAAGACCTACGCCTGCTCAAAGGTGTTTGAACAAATCGGATTCCTGATCCCCGAGCGGTAACAATCATCAAACGACATCGGAAAAAGCCGATCCAAGCAATCGGCTTTTTCCGTATCAGGAGCAAATATGGATTGGTTTCCTCTTGTCAACTCGCTGCGTGTTGCGGCAATCTCCACGGTCTTTGCCTTTTTCCTCGGCATTTTTTTTGCTTACTACGTGGCAAAAACGCCCCGCTGGATCAAGGGCATTTTGGACTGCGTCTTTACGCTCCCCATGGTGCTGCCGCCAACGGTCGTGGGCTTTTTTCTGCTCAAGACCATTGGCCCTAAAGCGCCGCTCGGCGAGCCGTGGCTGCGGCTTTTTGGCGCAAAGCTGACCATGCAGTGGTACTCCGCAATCTTTGCCACGATCATCGTCACACTGCCGCTGATGTACCGCACGGCGCGGGGCGCGTTTGAAGCGCTCGATCAAAACCTCATTTCGGCGGGGAAAACGCTGGGGCTGTCCAACACCTATCTCTTTTGGCGCATCCGTATGCCAAACTGTCGGCAGGGAATCCTTGCCGGTACGGTGTTGGCGTTTGCGCGCGCACTTGGCGAATATGGCGCAACCAGCATGGTCGCAGGCTATATTCCCGGGCGTACCGCCACGATCTCGACCACTGTCTATCAGCTTTGGCGTGAGGGAAACGATGCGCTGGCATACCGCTGGGTGCTTGTAAACCTTGCAATCTCCTTTGTTGTGCTGGTAGCGGTAAACCTGTTGGAAACGCATTATCGCACGCCACAGCGCCGCACAGCGCCCGTGGCGACGCCGGAGGACAGTCTATGAGCGTACTGCATGTCGATATCGCAAAAAGGCTCGGCGATTTTTCCCTCCGCGTTTTATTCTCCGTCGAAAATGAAACCCTCGCGCTGCTTGGCGCCTCCGGCTGCGGCAAGAGCATGACGCTCAAATGTATCGCCGGAGTCGAGAAGCCCGACAGCGGCGTGATCGTGCTCAACGGCAAGACGCTCTTTGACGCCAAAAAGCAGATCAATCTCCCGCCGCAGCAGCGAAACGTGGGCTTTCTGTTCCAAAATTACGCGCTCTTTCCCAACATGACGGTTGCGCAGAATATTCGCTGCGCCCTTCATCGCTGCGCGGACAAATGCGAACGGCAAAAGAACTTTCTAAAAATTACGGATACCTTTCGCCTTGCGTCCCTTCTGCATCACTATCCGCATCAACTTTCCGGCGGGCAGCAGCAGCGCGTGGCGCTGGCGCGTATCCTTGCGTCAAATCCAGCCATCCTGCTTTTGGACGAGCCTTTTTCCTCGCTTGACAGCTTCTTAAAATCCGAGCTGGAGTTGGAGCTGTCGGATATGCTGAAAGGCTTTTCAGGGCCGACGGTCTATGTTTCGCATGACCGCGACGAGGTCTACCGCCTTGCCGACCGGGTCTGCGTGATGGATGGCGGAAAAACAGAGGATACGATTCCGGTCGGGAAGCTGTTCTCCGATCCACAAACGCTGGCGGCGGCAACGCTCTCCGGCTGCAAGAATTTTTCCCGTGCGGCGCCGCTGGACGGCAAACACGTCGCGGCGACCGACTGGGGCTGCACGCTCGCCGTAAACGGCACGATTCCGCGAAGCTTTTCATTTGTTGGCGTTCGCGCGCACTTTATTCGCTTCGCCCCTGCAAAGACCGTCTGTGAGAATTGCTTTGCCGTCCGGGTGGAACGCGTGATCGACAATGTGTTTTCCACCGTATTCATAGTGCATCCAAGCGCCGCAAGGGAAGGCGAGGGCAGAATCCGCGTCGAGCTTGCGAAATCCGTCTGCACCCTTTCTGCCGGCGATGATGCTTGCATTGTGATCGATCCGTCTGCTATCATGATATTGAAATGAGGTGAGGCTATCGTGCTGTGTGCTGTTATCACAGTCAGCGATAAAGGCGCAAAGGGTGAACGCGAGGATACCGCCGGCCCCTTGGCGGAGCAGCTCTTAAAGGAAGCGGGCTATGAAACTGCTTATACCGCCATTGTTCCGGATGAACAGGCAGAGATTGAAACCGTTCTGTGCCACTGTGCTGATACGCTTGCGATCTCTTTGATCGTCACTACCGGCGGCACGGGGCTTTCGCCGCGGGACGTTACGCCCGAAGCAACGCTTGCCGTCTGTGAAAAGCTGGTGCCGGGCATTCCAGAAGCCATGCGCGCCTACTGTCTGCCCATTACCGACCGCGCGATGCTCTCGCGCGCCGTCTGCGGCGTCCGTCGACAATCTCTGATTCTGAATCTTCCGGGCAGTCCCAAGGCGGTTTCCGAAAACCTTCTTCCCGTGCTTCCCGCGATCGAGCACGGGCTTTGTATGCTGCTCGGCACAAAGAATGAGTGCGCCAAAAACACAAAATGACAGGAGCAATACTATGAATACTTATACCGTTTTTTCCACCGGCAAAACACCGGATTTTTCAGTTGCCCCCGCCTGCAATGTGGATTGCTTTCCGTGGGACACGTCGGGCTATCGTCCCGTCTGCACGGCAAAGCTGCTGCGTGGCGTCGATCGGTTCTATCTTGCCTTTGACGCTGTAGAAAAAGAGCTTTGCACCGTCGCCCGCGACATTCATCCGCTGGTCTGGCACGACAGCGCGGTAGAGTTCTTTCTCATGCCGGCGCCGCAGGTGGACGGACGCTATGTAAACCTGGAATTCAACGCCGTCGGCGCAATGTATATCGGCGTTGGCACCGGTCGGGAAGATAGCGCCTTGTTGAAGGACGAGGATCTTTTTCAGTTTCACGTCAAAACAACGATCGAGCATCTGCCGAGCGGTTATCACTGGACGTTGACAGCCGAGATCCCCTTTGCGTTTTTAGCCCGCTACACGGCGTTTTCAGACGCGCCCGCCGGGTATGAAATGCGCGCTAATTTCTACAAGCTGGCGGAAAAATCCACGCAGCCATACTATGCCTGCTGGAATCCCATTGTCGCGCCTGCGCCGGACTTCCACCTTCCGGCATATTTTGGCACACTGTTGTGCCGCTGAAGTCTGGCAAAGCTAACCGTTTTCAAAGATACCGACAGAACTTTTTTTTGACAGGCAGCATGAAGCCATCCGCGTGTTCACGGATGGCTTTATGCTGCATTATATTCTTATATTTCCTATCCAATTCTTCAAAACGCCGGTTGACAGTAACCCCATTACTTGAATTGATCTGCGTTTTCAATGGTAATAGGCGTCATGGCAACGGCGACACAGTTGTATTCTCCCTCCAGCAGTTTCAGCTGATCCGTCGTTCCATCCAGCATCGCACGCGTGGTTTCCAGTGCCGCCCGCGCTTCCGCATAGGGATCCTGATAGAGATCGACATATTCCATGCCCTCGGCAACCCATTCGCCGGTGGAAGCGGAGATGCCTGCCAGAATAAAATTGGAAGTGTCCAAATTATAGGATTTCATGCTGGAAACGATGCCTTGCGTCTGCATGGAGCTTTGCGTAGCAACACCGTCAAAGCCGCCTACGCCATATTTCTGGATCCAATCTTCAAAAATCGTCTGCGCATTGGACGGATCGTTTTTCTCAACATAGTTGACCTCCAGAATTTTCACATCGGGGCGATTTTTCGCCATCCAGTTCTGGAATCCCTCCAGCCTCTGTGTTGCGTTTGTCTGGCCGTAAGTAAGGCACATTACACAGATCTTTGCGTTATCCTTCAGTCCCTTTGCCATTTCCTCGGCAAGCTGTTCTCCAATTTTTACATCAAAGCATCCTGCATAGTAGTAAACAAGATCTTTGCTGTTTTCCGAGATTTCAGGCGCAATATTCAAAAAGGTCAGCGGAATGCCCTTTTCATTAAACTGGACGCAATGATCCGGCACGGAGAACAACGGCTGGACAATCATCGCATCCGGATTCTTTGCTGCAAGAGCATCGATCGCCTCGATATAACCGGAAACGTCCGGCGACCCACTCGGCGCACCGTTAATGGCGTCTACGGTGAGCCCGTACTCCGGCCCCAACTCCACTAGAGCGTCATTCAGACGTTTGCAATAATCATCCGACCATGCGGCGGAAACAAATCCCACCACCGGGGTTTCTTCCGTTCCATCGGTATCACTTCCGGACGGAGATGCACATGCAGCGATAGAAAGCGTCATGACCAATGTCAACAGGATTACGAGCAGTTTTTTCATACTTCCTTCTCCTTTTTTTATTTCGTTAATTGGCCCACAGGATCAATGCTTGCGTGTGGACCGCATAATCGCATTCCGGGTAAATATATCCAGCAGTACGGCGAGCAAAATGACGATTCCTTTGACCACCTGCTGCCAGAAAGCGTTGACAGAGCAAAGATTCATCACATTATTAATGATACCAACAACAAACACGCCAACGATCGAGCACACAACATTTCCAATACCGCCGGCCATAGAGGTTCCGCCCAACACACAGCCGATGATGGCTTCAAACTCAAAATTTACGCCGCCCGCCGGCAGGCCGCTGTTGGTTCGTCCAGCGTAGAGAACGCCTGCAAAGCCGCAGATGATGCCCATCGTAACATAGTTGATAAACAGCTCTCTTTTTACATTGATGCCGGAAGCAGCGGCCGCTTCCCGGTTTCCGCCAATCGCATACAGATAACGTCCATGGGAGGTTCGGAACATGATAAAGGATACAAGAGCTGTCGCCAGCAGCACAACCAGAAATATCGTGGGAATCCCCACAATTTTCCCCTGACTCAGCCAGACCATCGTATCGCTTACGCCGAAGACCGGCGCGCCGCCGGCCACCAGATAGGTAAGCCCGCGAATTGTCATCTGCGTCGCAAGCGTGACAATGAATGCCAGCAAGCCAATATAGCTGATAAAATACCCGTTCACCGCTCCGATCAGCCCGCCTACAAACATGGCTGCCAGAATGGCCAGCAACGTACTGCCCGTGCTTTTGAACACAACTGCGGCAATTACGCTGCACATTGCCACGTTGGATCCTGCGGACAAATCCACGCCGCCGCCAATGAGCAAACGCGTCATGCCCAACGCCATAATTGCGTAGACGCTCACATTCTTTGCTACACTGACAAGGTTGGATGGAACGATGAATGCCGGCGAAAGACTCGCGCCTGCAATCAACGCTACGATCAGAACCAGGAAAACGCCAAACCGGCTGTACAACTCCGCAAGGGAAAAGCCTTTCAAACGATTTGTTTTTTGCATTCTTGAACCTCCGAAGCCAAATTCATAATATTTTCTTGCGTTGCCTCTTCACGTGTGAGACATCCGTTGATGCACCCGTCGCACATCACCAAAACACGATCCGACAAGTTGATAATTTCCGCCATTTCCGAGGAGATCAATATGATCCCGACGCCCTGCTTGGCAAGAGCCACAATAATGTTGTATATCTCCCATTTCGCACCTACATCAATACCGCGGGTTGGCTCGTCCAAGATCAGAACCTTGGGTTTCATCAGCAGCCATTTGCAAAGTATCAGTTTCTGCTGGTTTCCGCCAGAAAGAAAATTTGCCATTGCGCTCAAGGAATTGGTTTTTACAGAAAGCTGCTTTGCCGCTTCCTCCGCTGTGTTTCGAAGTTCTCGAATATTCAAAACGCCCCTGCGAGATCTCCGATATAGAGAAGGCAATACTATATTTTCCTCCACCGACCGGCAAAGAACCAGGCCATCGTCCTTACGGCTTTCCGTAGCCATCACGATGTCATTTTTGATTGCATCGCGGACGCAACGAATTTTCAGGGGTTTCCCCTCCATCCATATTTCACCGGACGTATGAGGATCCAGTCCAAACACAGAACGCATCGTTTCCGTCCGCCCCGCTCCCACAATACCGGAAAAACCCAGAATTTCGCCCTCATGCAGAGTAAAGGAAATATTCTGCACTTTTGTGCCGTTGTTAAGGTTCTTAACCTCCAGCAGCGGCTTCCCGTATCCGGCGTCCTTTTGGGGAAACACATCTTTCATTTCGCGCCCCACCATCATTTTAATCAATGAAGCTCTATCCAGTTCGCCGATCAGGTTTGTGCCGATATACCTTCCGTCGCGCAGTACCGTAACCTGATCCGCAATGGAAAACACCTCGTCTATTTTGTGTGTAATGATAATAACCGTGATGCCCTCTTTTTTCAGCGCACGGATGAAATCAAACAGCATTTCCACCTCTCTCAGGGAGATGGAAGATGATGGCTCGTCCATGATGACCAGTTTTGCATTGAAGGAAATCGCCTTGATGATCTCGATCATCTGTATATCGGCCATTCTTAGCGTGTTGATCTTTGCACGAGGATTATAGGATAAATGCCAGTGATCGAAAATTTCCTGACAGCGAGCATACATTTTATTCCAGTCGATAAAATGCGCGGCCGTCAGCGGATACCGTCCTGTGAAAACATTTTCCGCAATTGACAACTCCTTGATCGGGCTAAGCTCCTGGTAAATCATGGAGATTCCATGGTTGACAGCCTCCTTGATCGACCTGAATGCCACTGGTTTTCCTTCAAAAAGGATTTCCCCCTCGTCAGGCTGATACTGCCCAAACAGCACCTTCATCAGCGTAGATTTCCCCGCGCCGTTCTCTCCCATAACGGCATGAACGGTTCCTCGTTCCACCTGAAGCTGAACCCCATCCAACGCCTTGACGCCAGGAAAAAACTTTGAGATATTCTTCATCTCCAATATGCAGCTGATATGAATCCCTCCAATCAAGTATAATATGTCATTAGAGCGTATACACGATAGAGCCGTCTGCTCTTCTGCGGAAGTGGCAGAGAAATTGATCCCAATATATCTGCGCGTACTCCTGCGCAAAAGCATGGGGCGCGTGCGCTATACCCGTGAATCGAAGCATCGGTGTTCCCAGCGCATCTGGATAGGTATACGTATGGTAATTGCCGTTTTCCAGATACTGGCCTTTACTCCGATCCAAGCCGTTCACGCGGCACATCATTGCAAGAAAACGGTCATTTGCATTGCTTGGTTCTATTCTGGCGCCGTCTCCGATATCCTCCTCGCCCATCATCAGCCAAACGGGACGAAGTATACCGTCTGGTTGAATATCCCGCTGATCCAGATCGTCCACTTTACCCAACGCCATATGAATTTGGGCGCCTTGTGGCGCAAACGCCGCAAATTCCAAAGGCATTTCCTTCATCAGCGTCTGTGTAAACAGGGAACCGTTTGAATGACCTGAAACATAAACCCGTTCTGTGTCGATGGGATATTGAGCTTTTACCTGCTTCAGTACTTCCCGAATGTAGTGAATATCGTCAGCATCCGCCTGCATCCCCACCGCGTTCCAGGTTGGCAGGGGAACCGTGTGCCGTCCGAACGCCTTGTTCGATGGAAACGCCGAAACATAGACCACAAAGAAGCCTCTGCGTTCGCCAACCATATGCCATTCGCTGTTTTCCGCGAACATTGCTCCGGTGCAGGAATAGCCATGGATGGCAAGCAAGAGCGGAAGCTTTCTGGCAGGCTCCTGTTGATGCGCGCTAGGCGCATAGACATACCATTCTCGGCGCAGCCCGTCCACCTGCATTTCAAACCGTTTCAGGTTCATCTGCTCATATGTTCGAGCCGGACGAAATCTGCCATTTCCGATGGTCAGCCAGCGCTTGAAGCGCAATGCAAAGGAAAGCATTCTTCGGTGAAGCGCCGATGGCTTGCTGTTAGCCGCTTGTACGCTGTCCGTACAGCGAACCTCGGAGATTGGCAAGGCGTCCACTTCATTTTGCCAGCATCGAACATCCTGCTGGAATACAACCGTTTGGCCGTCGCGCAGCCCCCGATCCTCAGCCTGGTTGGCATGCAGCAGGCTTTGCAGCACGGGATCTTCCGTTTGCTCGGATCTGCGCACCAGCCACGCAGGCATAATGACGTCCAGTTTGGAACGAGACGCATCCCGATCTGACTGTATTGTCTTCAGCTGTTCGAGCAATTGGGGCGCTAGCTGGTAATCACCGTCAGCCAGTATACAAGAGAACAGAGACGAGTTGAGAAGGCCGTAGGCAACCGTTGGATAAGCGCCACCGCCAAGTCCCATGATGTAATAGGTTGCTTCATTCAAGCTGAAATACACGCGTGAAATGGCCTTTTTAAATACGGCTTCGCTGTACTCGATTTCGCTCTGAATATCCGCATGATCCCAACCGCCCGTTCGTGATTCCAGAACAATCAGCACCGTGCCAAACTCCTCGGATACACTTTTCCATTCCGAATGCTCCAAAAAAGAGACGCAGTCAACGCCGTCATCGGGATAAAGAAACAAGCCGGCGCCGGAGATGGGGAAATTCTCGGGGATGTAGACAAGAAACGGGCGAACTTCCCCGTGGATGACGACCTGCTGGCGAATACAACCCATGAAAAAAGGCTTGTCGGGTTTCTGATTATCCACAGGCGGGTAATCAACATGCTCTTGGTTGAGGAGCATCAGGTTCAGATCTCCCAGCTTATAAATCCCATTATCGATGTCTAGGCAATACGGTTGTTTCATTTTTTCTTGTTTCCCTTCCGCCGTCCAAATACTGATAGATCGGCACAAAGATTCGAAAGTTGAAGAAAAGTAATTGCAATTGCATGCAGATTTCGGGACAGGCAGCAAATAGAATACGATACAATAAATACTTATGTATATATTGTATCGTGTGCAGGTTGAAAAACAACGCCGTATTCTTTTGATTTCTAGGGGGTTCTATTCGGAAAAGAGAAGTCCATCGCCATGTATCATGCGCAGCGAGCTCTCTGTTTTCTGAAACGCCGTTTACATATTGTCATCCAAATCGATTGTAATCAGCCGATCGCAGTGATACTTGGGCGCTTCGCTAATGTCACTCCATAAAATCGCGGTTCCCGCGACCTTCAATTCAGCCAGACAGCTTAAAAAGCAGCAGCGTATCCATTCGTCCATCGTGTACATGGGGCAATCCAGCACAAGAAGTTTGGGCGGCGAAAAAAGCACGCTCCATAAAACGAGCTGATTGCGAAGCTCGGGCGGCAGATGATGCGGATAACAGTTCAAGTACGTTGGATCGATGCCGTGGGATTCGGCAAAATCCGTCAGCGCGAGGTTCAGCATTCGAGGATTTAGAATACCCATGCGATTGCTGAACCGATAATAGGTGCGGAGCGCAAGATTCTCTGCGACCGTCATGTACTTGTTAATATTGCGTTCCCAGAAGCGAATGCCCAGCGTATAGATATGCTGTCTGTTTTTCCTTTGCCAATCCTGAAAACAGTCGCTTATTCCATTTTCTGTTACGACTCCGGTTCCTTCTTCCTGCCCTCCAAAAAGCTGTGATACGAAATCTCCATAGCTGCTGTGCGCCCAAAATATCCCAAGAGATGTGCCGCCGTAAAGATCCGCCGTAATCACTTTGCCTTTATATTCTCGAAGCCGTACATCTTTCAGGGAAACGGAGTATCTTCCGGTAGGGATTCCCTTTCTACCGGTGGAGTTGGCTTCTTCGGCAACCATACATTTTAATATTTCCTCCAGCGTCGCATCCTCCGATTGCCGGTAGTAACAGATTCGCCCGGCGCGCATAACAGCCAGACGGTCTGAAAATTGGAGCGCTTTTCTGGCGTCTGGCGTAATCAGAATCACAGAAATACCCTCTTTGCACAATTGCCGCAAGAAACGTTCAAGAGAAATCAGTTCTTCGCTGGAAAAGCCCTCCCCCAGCTCTTGGCACACAAGAATTTTTGCATCACAGAGTATTGCGCGGCAGATAGACAGCTTCAACTGCGCGCCCCTCGTGAGGCTGTTGGGATACCCCTCCGGATTTCCGTCGATTCCGTAATATGCGAAAAGCTTTCGCGTCGTGTTCAAATTGCGTCTTCGGTCAATCAAAAAATCCTTCCAGGAAAACCTTCTTAAAACATTGAGATTTTCCGAGACAGACAACGTAGAAATGATGGCGTCATTCTGTGTGATGTGATATATCCCAAAATGATTTGCTTTTTCTCTTGAATCATACCGAATCGGCTTGCCCTCGAGAAAAATCGTTCCGCTGCAAACATGGCTTTCTCCGCACAGAGCAGAGCTCAGCGCCGAAATTCCACTGTCCTGCAGCCCTGTAATCGCAAGGATCTCGCCTTTCTCAAGTAAAAAGGAAACATGATCCAGATTCTGTGCAGATGACTGATCTGTCGTCAATTTATCGACATAAAGGATTTCTTTTCCCGCACAGATATTCATTTCAGTCCACATAAACCAGCGGCAGCGTGATGACAACGCTGGTTCCTACTCCTTCGGTGCTGAATATATCAAGGCCGTAAGTCTCCCCGAAATAAAGGCGGATTCTTTGATTCACATTATAGATGGCAATGCCCGTAGAGTGTTTCTCCTGTACGCTTGGAATTGGTACCGTTCTGCCGTCTTGCAGCGTTGACCGGATCCTCTTGAGATCCTTTTCCGGTATTCCGACGCCATCGTCGTCCACCGAAATAAGAATCCGCCGTTCCGACGTGCGAATACGCAACGTGATGGTTCCGCCCTCCACTCGCGGATTAATCCCGTGCAACAGCGCGTTTTCTATGATCGGCTGCAATGTCAGCATTGGAATTCGGCTGAGTTTTGCCTGACCGGTAGGATCGTGTATGATCTGTTGGTACCGAATTCGATCTCCAAAGCGATAACGCTGGATCAGGAGATAATTATGGACGTGATCGATTTCCTGCTGGAGTGTTGCCAATTCCCCCTGTCTGTTGATACAGTACCGAAACTGCAGCGCCAATGATTCCGCCATTTCTGCCACATCTTGATTTCCTTGGGTCAAAGCTCTGCTTCGGACGATTTCCAGCGTATTATACAAAAAATGCGGGTTGATCTGATTCTGCAGCGCATGAAGCTCGGCCTCCGTCCGCAGCGCCCCCGCGCTGTTGGATTCTGCAAGACATCGTTCAAAACGCCCCAAAAGTTCTGATTCGTCCCAATGTTTGGGAGGCCTATTTCTTAGCTCCGGCTCAGAGTCCTGCGTGGCATGCAGCAGCGACTCCAGCCTCCGGTAAAACCGATGATAAATCCCAATTTGCACAAGCAAGCATGTCGTGAGTGCAACAAGAGCAAGCATTGCAATCATAAAGGGCGCCGTGCCCCATACTTCAGCTCGCGCGGCAAAAAGCAGAACAATTGCCGACAGTGTCAGCAATGCCGTAATTGCAATCAGCCAGCAGCACAGTATTTTTCGATTGATCTTGACGCCCATGCCGATCCCCCATATAGCTACAAATAGTACTTCCGATATTCCGATGGCGTTACGGACGTTTCAGCCAGAAAAATTTTATTGAAATGTTTTAAATCACGATATCCTACAGAGGAGGCGATATCGCTGATCCTGACTTTGGTGCTTTTTAGCATTTTTTTCGCATGTTCGATCCGTACCCGTTGCAAGTATTTGATAAAGCTGCATCCTGTTTCCGCTTTGAACAGCGTGCTGAAATAAGCTGAACTGAGACAAACGTATTTTGCCACCTCGTTGAGTGAAATTTCCTCGGTAAAGTGCTCAGCGATATATGCTTTTGCCTGCACGATAACGCCCTGCTCCTGTGAGACAAAATACGATCTGTATTCCGACAGCGCTTGATGCACACCATCCGCAATTTTTCCGGGAAATTCTGTAGTGGTAAAGCTGTTGCCGGAAAGTACCCATCGCGGCTTGAGCTGTGGCTCCGACCATAGCTTGTCCGCCCCCGGAAGGCGAAGCAAGGCTCGATTAATGCACCGAAGCTGTTCCTCCATCAGGCGGTAGCCGCTTCCGTACGCAGGATGTTGCAGTCGCGCCCAATCAGTCTCAAGACATTTCAAAACCTGCTTTTCATCAGAAAAGGCAATCGCCTGACCGAGAGCCTCGGCCTGCGTAAATGGAGATATCCTTTGTAATGCCAACATGGTTTCCGGCTGATAGGAAATTACGCCGTTCGCCTTTCTTTCTAAACGCCACCGAAGCGCTTCTTGCGCCTGCATACACACGGTATGAATTTCTTCCGCCGTTCCCTTCGCCAGTTCGCTAACCGCGCAAAATAGCCGTGCATGAACATTCTGATTGTTGAATGCGCGAAGATTACGGCCAAGAGCCTGCAACGTTTTCTCCGTTTGGCATACCCGACCCTCGGGGTATATTATCAAACCTGCCTGAACCGTATCCACTGCAAACGCTAAGCATGCAATGTCCTTCATTTCGTTGGAAAAACTGTCCAGAACATGGCTCAAAAGGCTCTCTGCCTGTCGATCGAGCGCGGTATTGTCCATACCAAGGCCACTGAGAGTCCAATCCACGCAGAACGCGGCGCACTGTATCTTTGCATGCTCCAGTTCCAGCACAGGCCGCTCTCCTACAAGCGGAATTGGACGCGACTCCTGGCTTTTCCACACGTCCTCCAAGTATCGTATCTGTAGCGCTTCCCTGCTGTTCTCCAGGTCATATTGCATCGTTTTCTGCCGTTGTTGTTGACACTGGCGCGCTTCCATCTGCTTATCTATCTTCTTCAAAATCGCATTCAGTTCGCTTTTTTGCAGCGGCTTAAGCAGATAGTCGCATACGCCAAATCGCAAGGCTTTTTGTACATATTCAAAATCCGTATATCCGCTCATCACAACAAAGTTGATATCCGGGTAGTCCGCCTGCGCACGCTCAATCAACTCCAGTCCGGTCATTCCCGGCATGCTCAAATCGGTAATAACCGTATTGGGATGAAGCTCTATGATCTTTTGGAATAACTCCAAGCCGTTGCTGGCTTCGCCAACAACCGTCGCCTGCGGATACTCGATCAGCATTTTGCACAGATCGATAATGCCCGCCTCGTCATCTGCAATCACGATGGACAGCATCCGGCACCTCCTTCTTGGCGTATCCGTTTTTCGCATAAAAGCACTTTTAGAGCATTGCATTTTCAATGCAATCCGTTGAATAAGCGCCTATGCCAAATCGGCAAATCACTAAAAATCACTGAGAATTCGAACACGCCGACCGTACAGCAAGCCAAGGAAGCCGCAGCAATGGCGTAGGCCGCCCCATCCGAAAAATTCAAAAGCCATATCCAGAGATTTAGGCGCATTTCTTATGAGTTAATCAACAAAAAAATATAGATACTTACCTGCTTATTATCGCATTTCATATATAATGTATCATATTCATTGGCTTTTCGCAACACGGTCTTGTCCGTCTCTAACAGCGTCAAGCTGGAATACCTTCTGCAAACCGCTGTTGAAAAGCGGCGCTATTATAGAACCCCTGCGTTGTCCTTGGCCCAGTCTGCAACAAAAGCCCGAGGTCAAAAAACGTCGAGCTTTTATCCGTTTGAACTTTCGCCGCAGATTATGAGTGTGCAGCCGCCGGATCGGAAATCCATTCCGCATCCGGTATCAACGGCACCACAGTCTCTCCGCAGACGTCAAGCACATATTTCCTGCATTTCGAGATTACGGCCTTTTCATGCTCCGTCAACGCCCCGATGACAACCGCTTTCGATGGATCTGCCAATGCCGGCAAAAGCTGGTGAAAATTGGGAGTTTCGACCGGATACTCATGCCGGAAGCAGATCGTGGGCATATAGGAGGCTTCTGTAAGCCGAACCGTCCCGTCGCTCTCCCGTTCAACCGTAAGCTGCAAATAGATGCCGTAGATACGTTCGTTCGTCATATTCGCAAGAAAATCGCCGAGGGAATATGCAACCAGCCCCGTGTATTCCGAACCATCCTCCCGCTGCACAGTAACATACTCAAACGGCTGCACGACGTGCGGATGTGAGCCAATCACCACATCCACACCCGCTTTCAGCAGTGAAGCCGCATATTTTCGTGTTCCTCCGGCGGGTCTTGTTTGATATTCATAATCCCAATGTGCAAACATGACGATGAACTCGGCGCCAGCGTCGCGACAATCCCGCACCTCCCGGCGAATGGCGTCCATGTCCTGCAAACGAGAGAAATAGGTATCCTTTTCGCTATTTCGCAGCACCGTGTAGCTATTGATCCAATTGGTAGCGGCAAGCACCCCAATCTTGATCCCGTTGATTTCAGTGACCGTGACGTTTTTCCTTGCCGCCGAATCTTGGAAGGTGCCGGTCTGCAGCAGGTTCGCGCCTTGTATCGTCTCAATGGTGCGTCGCACCCCATCGATACCGTAGTCCGCGGCATGGTTGTTGGCAGTCGTGAGACAGTCAAACCCCGCGCCCTGCAAGGCGTCCAGAAACGTATCCGGCGCGTTGAAGCGCATCAAACCAACAGGATTGGGGCTTCCGTTGGAATAGCCGGCCTCCGCTCCCGCAAAACAGCATTCAAAATTACCGCACATGAGATCTGTTTGGGAAAACATTGCAGCCACGCCGCTAAATGTCCTGGAAAAATCATAGACGCCCGTGGAAGCGTTATAAGCTTCGCTGACCTGGCGAGGCATGACCATAATATCCCCCACTGCGCCGATTACAACCTTCTCCTCCGCCGGGGCTGGCGTGGCGGTTGTCTGCAGCAAAGACGTGCCAAGGCTCGCTTCTGGCGTATGCTCCGTTGGTATTTCTGTGCTCCGCGCGTTCTGTCCGTTCGTCGCACAAGCGGTCAGAAACAGCGCGGCGAGCAATACGGCTGCCATTTTCCCGTATTTTTTCTTTTTCTTCATTCGATATTCCCCATATCCCCCTGACGCCCGAGCGTTCATCTTCCGGCAGATTGATTCGCTCGCAGCACCGGCTTTGCAGAATTGCAATATGAAATAAAGTCGCCGTTGTCGTAGGAGCGGCTTTCGATGGAGTAAATCTCTATATATTAACAAGGGTAGTACATTTTCCCAATATCGTCAATCAAAAAAAACGGATCGCATGCGTCATGTGTTTCAAAATTGCGAAGCCCTTGCAGAAAGCGGCACGGTCATCCGCAAGAAGCAGACGCCCGTGCCTCATCGCAAAATTTACGGCATTCTACCTGCTATTTTGCGTTGCTCATGCTGCGCACACTATTTTTTGCAGTGATCGCAGCCGCCGCATTTGCCGCATTCAACGATCGTATCGCCAACGGTGGCGACCGCTCCGAATTCCACCGGAATCCTGACGCACATCGTCTGCGTGATCGTAAATTCACAGCCCTTATTCTTGCTGCATTCCGGTTTGACGCGGCACACGACCTCCGGCGCGCCGCAGCACTCCACTTTGACACAACCGACATTCGTATACGGATTCAGCTTGATCGGCACGCTGACGTCGGCATATTGTACGCAGACATGTGCGCATTTTCCCTGCGCGCCTACGTCCGGATGCCGCTCTGCCGCCTGTACCAGCCCGGGTTCCTGCTCCGGCGTTTCCGTTACGTCCACTTCGAGCTCCGCGCGATCCTGTTCGTTTTCTATCATAAATGACGTCTCCTGTCTTTCAATTCATGGCCGAAAGGCAAACGCTGCGCCTTCCGGTCATCACTGCATTCTATTCCGTCTAGCCGCGATATGTGTACGTTCCAGTCCACAAAAAAAAGCCGCTCACGCGGCGGCTTTGGTCTGGAACCGGCCTTTTTATACCCAATTGGTGCTTGCGCTTTTATACGGTCGCCTCACGGCGCAGACCGGAAACAACATAGCGTTCTGGCGCGTCAATTGCAATATCCACAGTAAACCAGGGCGACATCCATTCGATCAGCATCGGCGCCGGCACCAGATCCACCGAAACCATCTCCGCACGCCGCACATGCTGCGCATTGATTGCCTGTCGCCCCCGCCCATGCGCAACGGTCAGTCTCGCGCCGGGCGTTAGCATGGAAGCCATGTTATCAAAAAGCCGAATCGGATTCATAAAGTGCGGAAACGCATTATAGATCACACAGCGGTCAAACGTTTCCTGCAAGCTTTTATTCTCCGCATCTCCAACAATCAGCTTGATCCGCGCGTCCGAAAATTTTTCACGCGCTTTTGCAATCATCCCATCCGAAATGTCCATACCTGTGATGTGTGCGACGCCCATCGAAAGATATAGCGGAAATAAAACGCCGGTGCCGCATGCCACGTCCAGGACACGGCAGCCAGGCTCGATCCCGGCAAGCATCAGAATGCCGCGCAGCTTTTCCGCATCCTCCGCGCCCGATTCGTCCCACTGAGCGGCACGTCGATCAAAAAAATCCTTGATATAGCGATTGTTCATCTTCCGTTTCCCCGTCATTTGATACTGTCATTTTACCAACCGCTTGCTTTTGCGTCAACGCATACGTTCTTGCCGTTGCTAAAGAAAAGCGGCACGCTGATGCGCGCCGCTTCTCTCGGTTCCTGTCAATTTTTCATTTTCTTGCGGAATAACGCGGCTGAAAGCGTAAATATCGCCACAGCGTAACCAAGCACCCACCAAAGATGCGGCAGTATATCGCCGAGATTTCCCGCCATTGACGCGCGAACGGCGTCTACCGCGTGCGCAAACGGCAGCGCATAACCGATGGCCTTAAACACCCCGCCGATCATGTTCAGGTCGAACCACGTACCGCTCAGCCATGCCGCAACATTGATAAAAATCGTTGCAATCCCGCCTACCTGACGGTAATTCAACGTTGCGCCGATCAGAAATCCAAATGCGATAAACAGCACCACGATCGGCAGAAGCACCGCAAGCGTCACCAAGACATACCAGTCAAGGCGTAAACCGAAAACTGCTCCATACAGCAGGCAGATCAAGCACTGCGCAACCCCCACGGGCACCATCGGCAGCGAATAACCGAGAATATAATCGTTCTCCCGCAACGGCGATGCAAACAGCCGCATCGCAAAGGCGTTGTCACGGTCGCCTGCAATCAGCATACCGATAAACATCGATAGAAACGACAGCCCAAATACCGCCATACCCGGCGCCAGATTGGAGACGGAGAAAATTTCCGGCATTTCCGGAATACCGCTGCTCAGCAGCGACATAAGCGTGGTTAAAATGATCGGAAATCCCAGCCCGAACAGCAAGGTCAACGGGTCGCGCAAAATTTCCTTGCGGTTGCGCGCCGCAAACGCCATATAGCGCATGTTACTCCACCTCCTCATCCGTCAACGCAAGAAACGCGTCTTCAAAAGTCGCCTTGCCGGTACGCGTCTTAATCTCCTCCGCCGTTCCAAGCATTTGCATCTTTCCGCCGTGCATAATGCCAATCCGGTCGGACAGTGCCTCCGCTTCCTCCAGATAGTGCGTGGTCAAAACCACGGTAATCTTCCCCTTGAGCGCTTCCACGACCTCCCAGAGATCTCTGCGCGCCCGCACATCGAGCCCCAGCGTCGGCTCATCTAGGAACAGCACCTTGGGATCGGTAATCAGCGCCATGGCGATGCTGAGACGCCGCTGCAAGCCGCCGGAGAGCGATTGGGCGCGATCGTTTGCTCGATCGGCAAGCGAGAACTGTTCCATCAGACGCTCCGCTTTTTGCCGCGCCTGCCGCTTATCGTCGCCGTAGATCCTTGCGATCAGCTCCAAATTTTCCCGCACGGAAAGCTTGGATGCCACCGCGGTTTCCTGTGGGGAAACGTTCAGCTTCTGCTTTACCGCTTCCTCCTTGGTGACGATGCTGTCTCCCAGCAGCAGCGCGTCGCCTTCTGAGGGCTTCGTCAGGCAGCAAAGCATGCGAATGGTTGTCGTTTTACCGGCTCCGTTTTGACCGAGCAGCGCAAACAGCTCGCCCTCTTGCACCGTCAGATCCAAATGATCCACCGCGACACGGTTTTGAAAGCGCTTTGTCAACCCTCTGGTTTCAATCGCGTTCATTCTTCCTCCTCGTCTGCGGCAAAGCGGCTCCTGTTTAAAATATCGCTTGCCATCTTCGTAAACAACTCCGTCTTCACAATCGCAATCCCTTGTTTTTCGTCACCCAGCACCAGAAGCGAATCACCGGGTTTGATATTGAATATCTCACGCGCCCTTTTCGGAATCACAATCTGCCCTTTCTCTCCGACGTGCACCGTTCCAAAAATATGCTTTCCTTCAGGTCCTTCCATATTGCCTCCGTACAAAGTATTATTCATTTATTTCTTACTAGTA
This sequence comes from uncultured Oscillospiraceae bacterium, assembly GCA_964636685.1. Classification (GTDB taxonomy): domain Bacteria; phylum Bacillota; class Clostridia; order Christensenellales; family CAG-138; genus CAZWUK01. The sequence goes on along the minus strand of CAZWUK010000008.1, from coordinate 10,716 downwards.
TAACTTTTCATACTTGTTTGTCAATAGAAAAAGCGCCGTTTCCGGCGCCGTCTGATTTCTATACGATTCGCAACGCAATTTTGCACGCTCCGTCTCTCCGCGGTTTCCCTGTCGGGCGTTCACAACGGCAGGCGCTCGTCTCCGCCGACTCTATGCGCGGGGATATTCCGTACATAGCAGACGATAGGGCGGCGCATCCTCCTCAATGGCGGGAAACCTTCCCATTTCCGGATTGAAGCAATTGTCGCCAATATCATCGTTGCACATTGAAACTTCTCCGAGCAGAATATCGCCCGTCCCCGGCACAACGGAAAAATCATGATACAACCGTGGATATATGGTAATGCTTTCCCCCGGTTCCAGATACACGCCGGTGCCCGCCGGAACAAAATACATCCGTCCATCCTTGCAGACTCTGACGTCGCTGTCTGCAAAACCGTCCTCGTTCGTCGCATTGAACACGCGAAGCATCGCCGTGCCCCCGCCCCGATTGATGATATCCTCCATCTTGTCCCAATGAAAGTGCATTGGGGAGTACTGTCCCTCCAGAAGCATCAGAAGCTTTTCGGCATAGGGCTTTTTGTATTTTTCCAGCTTGGCGTTTCCGTTTCTGAGTGTAATCAGCGTAAGACCGATCTTCATAAAATCGTCCTGCCCGTAATCCGTAACATCCCAGCCGAGCATATTATCGCGGATTTCATTGTAGGAAGCGTCTTTTTCCGCCCATGCAGACGGCGTCCAGCCACAAAACGGAGGGAGCAGAACGCCATGCCGTTCGACCAGCCGCTCCATTCTCTGAATTGCCGTATTGATCTCGGAACGTTTCATCCGCTGCCTCCTGCGCTCGGCGTCGCTTCAGTTCAGTGCAACCTTCACAACGATCTTCTCTACGGCGCACGCGCGCCCACTCATTCCGCCAGGTCGATGCACGTCCTCCGGATACAGAACTGCAAAGGTACCCGACGTCAGCTTGACGGGAAGCCCTTCGCCCGAAAACAGGCAAAAATCATTCCCCGCATCATATTCTCCTTTTTGCCGCATCGTATCCGCGTTCGCGTAACCCAACAGCTCCTCGCCTGACGCCAAAAACTGCACATCGATATATTTTCGATGCCCTTCCCAGTTCAATTCATCCTCGGGTTTCGTCGTATAGTGAGATACCATCGCGTACACGCCGTCTGCAATGTCATGTCGTCCTTCGGAAAACGGATGCGCCATATGTTCTCTCAAAAAAGTAAAGGCCGCCAAAAAGCCGGGATGCAGCGTTTCGTAACGTTTGGCGTTGTTCAAATTGTCAATTACCATGAAGTCGCCTTTCTCTCTGTCAAATGATCGATTTGTGACAACAGTATACCCCGAACCGGCTTGCAGGTAAAGCGCATTCTTCCGCGCATTCAACTGCGTCGCGCCTCGCTCCTCAAAGCAGGGCGTCACGCATGTTTTTTTTTCGAGCTATCGCAAGTCCTGCCGCAAAGCGTTTTTTTGACAGGCTGTCCGATGCGAACCTTTATTTCCCCACGCAGAATCTAGCGAAAATCCGGTCGATCACATCTTCGTCCACGTCGTCGCCCGTGATCTCGCCCAGATAATGCAGCGCGTCCGCGATATCGGTAGCGGCACAGTCCAGCCCGTCCGCGCTTTCTGCGGCGCAAATTGCCCGGCGCGCTTGTTCCAGCGCGTGAAGATGCCGCTCGTTTGTGACGCAGCTGCAATCGACGCTTTGCGGCAACACCGCTGTCAGAATCTCCCGTTTGAGACGATCCAGCCCTTCGCCCGTCTTTGCGCTTACCGGAATTGCGTCCAAAAGCTTCGGCGTGCCGTCGATATCGCTCTTATTGCACACAAACAGCCGCGGCAAGCCTGCCGTATCCCGCAGCAGCCGTCGATCGTCTTCTGTCAGTTCTACCCCGTTGTCCAGCACGACAAGACAGATGTCCGCTGCTTCCAATTCGTTTCTCGCGCGGGCGACGCCAATCTGCTCGACCGCATCGCCGGTATCCCGAATGCCTGCCGTATCGATCAAGCGAACCGGCACGCCGTCGATTGAGATCTTTTCGTCCACCGTATCGCGGGTTGTTCCCGCAATCGGCGTAACAATCGCGCGATCGCTCCCGCACAGGGCGTTGAGCAGCGATGATTTCCCCACGTTCGGTCGCCCCGCAAGCACAACGCGAATCCCGTCCCGCAGCACCCGTCCGGCACGCCCATTGTCAATCAGGCGACCGGCAAGCGCTTCCGCCCGCCGCAAATACGCCGGCAGCATGGCGCAGGCGCTTTTTTCCGCCTCGTCGGGATAATCGATTGCGGCGTCAATGCCAGACAACGCATCTAAAAGCTGCTCCTGAATCTCGTGTACCCGCCTTGACACACTGCCTGAAAGCTGCATAAGCGCGGATTTTCGGCTCTGCTCCGCATCGGCGTTGATAATGTCCATCACCGCCTCCGCCTGAGAAAGATCCAGCTTTCCGTTGAGAAATGCCCGCTTTGTAAATTCACCCGCTCCGGCAGGACGAAAGCCGAGGTCAGACAGCGCCGACAGTATGGCGCGCACGGTCTGCATTCCGCCGTGGCAATTGAGCTCTACCATAGCTTCTCCAGTATATGTTCCGGGCGCGGCGAGATACACCGCCATCCCGTCATCCAGCAGCTCGCCCCGTGCTTTGATCGAAACATGCACAAGCTTTTGCGGTACAGCCGTAATGTCCTTAGAAAGCAGTTTGTTCGTGCTTGCAGCGTCGGGTCCGGAAATCCGAATGACCGCAATAGCGCCGCCGATCGCAGACGACGGCGCAAAAATCGTATCTTCCGTCATTTTATATACCATACTCAAAAGTTCAAAAAACGCCGCGCGTTTGCGCGGCGTTTTCTTGCTTATTTATCGGGCACAATCACAACATGGCGGTTTGGTTCTTCGCCCTCGCTATGTGTGGAAACGCCTCTAAAGCCTTGCAGCGCACTGTGCAGCACGCGACGCTCATAGGGATTCATAGGCTCCATTGTCACAGGCCGTCCGGTCGCGCGCGCTTTGGACGCGCTCTTTCTTGCCAAGCGCCGGAGCGTTTCTTCCCGACGGAAGCGATAGCCCTCGGTATCCAACGTGATGCGCAGATAGCCATCTTCTTTTCGGTTGCGGTTTGCATACAGGGAAACGATGTATTGCAGTGCGTCCAGTGTTTCTCCGCGACGACCGATCAGAATACCCATCGTCTCCGCATCAATGCACAGGCGAAGCCCGTTGTCCGTATTGGCGGCAAGCACCTTTGCGTCAATGCCCATTTTGGAAAGCAGCTCCGCTAAGAACTGTGCCGCGGGCGTTTCCTTGGCGAGCTCCTCGCTGTAATCATAAGCTTCTTCGTCGGCAGCCTCAACATGCTCCTCACGGGGACGGCGTTCCCGCTGTTCCGGACGAGCGCCGGCGCTTCTGCCGCTGCGCTGCTCCCTTGGACGGTCGTTTCTGCGCGGCGTCTTTTCCGTTTCCATCACGAGCGGCGCCTCCCGCTCCGTCAAGCGAACAACCGCCATCTTCGCGCCAAGTCCAAACAGGCCCTTGGTCTCGCTCTGGAGCGTCTCAATCATCACCTCGTCGATGGTGACGCCCATCTCGTTCAATCCGTGAAAGATTGCTTCGTCGATGGTACGACCGGAAAATTCCATGCTTCTCATTGTTTTGCCACCTCCACGATCCCTTGTTTTTTCAAGAAAAAGTGATTGATCGCCGCGTTGGTCAGAATGCCGAATACGTTGCTCATAATCCAGTAAACGGCAAACGCGGAGTTGTTCGACAGGCAGAAAAACACAGACATTGCCGGCATCAGCCACAGCATCATCTTGTTAGAGCTTGCGGCGGCGTCCTGCCCCTTGGGTTGTCCGCGCATCATCAGCCAAGACTGCAAAAACGAGGTTGCGCCCGCCAGTATCGGAAGAATGAACCAGCCGTTGTTATGACCCTGGTACAGTGCGGCGCAAGGCGTAAGCAAAGCGTTGTAGCTTGCCTCGATCGTGTCGCTGGCAGCGGCAAGCGCAATCGTACCGTCTGTCGCCTTTGTGAAGAACCCGAGATCCAGAAACGTTTGTAAGCGTTCGGGATGCAGTTCATCCGCAAAATACAGCAGACGCGGCATGTCCTTGTTGACAGAGGAAAAAAACTCCGCCGCCGGCTGCAAAACGGGTTTCAAACCGTTGTCCGGCATCCAGACGTTATTAACCCACAGGAAATGGAAGTTCTTGAAAAACTCAACGCCCGCCGCTTCATCCTGTGCCAGCAGTACGACAAGCTTTGCGCTCATCTCCTGACCCCATTGGCGGAACGCCGCGAAGAAAATGAAGAACAGCGGCATGGTAATCAGCATCGGCAGGCAGCCGCCAAACATGCTGACATTGTTGTCTCGCATGAGCTTTTGCTGTGCGCGCGCGAGCTTCTCGGAATCGTTGGCGTACTTTTTGCGAATCTTGTCCAGCTCCGGCTGGACGGACTGCATCTTCAAGGAAGACTGGCGCGATTTGATATCGCCGAACAGCGAGATCAAGCGAATTGCGAGCGTTGCGATAACAATCGTAAGAACGATGTTTTCCCCGGTCAGTGTCTCATAGAGCCACTGCATGCCGAGAAACGCCCATTGGGTCAAGAAGAAATCACCTGACATGGATTCCCCTCCTCGTGTTGATAAAACTTATGGAACCGGGTCGTAGCCTCCGCGGCAGAACGGATTGCAGCGAAGGATTCGCCAAACGGCAAGACCTGTCCCCTTCCATGCTCCGTATTTTGAAATGGCCTCCACCGCATACTGCGAACAGGTCGGAATGAATCTGCAGCTTGGCGGCAGCCCTGGAGAAATATGCTTTTGGTAAAAATGAATGACTCCGATCAAAAAACGCTTCATTCAGGGATCTCCCCCAGCAGGTTTGCCTTTTTGAGCGACTCCGTCATGGCCTCTCGCAGTGACAGAAACGGCGCTTCGATGCTTCCGTGCCGCGCAATAAACACAATGTTGCAGCCACGGCGGATAAAGGGAATCAGCGGCGTCAACGCCTCGCGCATACGGCGCTTGACGCGATTTCGCACAACGGCGTTTCCGATCTTCTTGCTGACGGTAAATCCAATATGGGGAATGGAGCCGCGGCTTTTTGCATAGAGCATACCATAGTATTTGTTGGAAATGGATTTTCCGGCACGGTAAGTATAGCGAAACTCTTTTTTCCGTTTGAGTGTATAGATGCGTTTCAATGCGTTTTTTGCGCGCCCCTTCGTTCATTTCAAGATAAAACGTGCGGCAAGCAAAGCATTGCTTGCCGCAAGCGTTTATGCCTTTTTTTGCGCCAATTGTTGCAACGCGTTATGCGCTGAGCTTTTTGCGGCCCTTGGCGCGTCTGCGCTTGAGAACATTGCGACCGTCCGTAGTCTTCATGCGCTTACGGAAGCCATGCACCTTGCTGCGCTGACGTTTCTTCGGCTGATATGTACGAACCATATCCGACACCTCTCTCCCTTAGAATGCTGATGGACGAGATCCGTCCAATTCTTCACGCGCGGAACGCCATCCTGCGCGATAATAACCTTGAACATTATAGTTGACACGGCCGAGAACTGTCAAGCATTTTCGCTGAAATGGGAAGCGTTCACCCGGATTACCGTATTTTGGCGAAGATCATACGTCCTGCCGAGGTCTGCAAGGCGCTGGTCACTACCAACGCTATTTGTTCTCCAATGTGGCGCTTGCCGCCCTCTACGATGACCATGGTGCCATCCTCCAGGTATCCGATGCCCTGTCCTGCTTCCTTGCCTTCCTTCATGATGGTCAGCAGAAGCTCTTCGCCGGGCAGGAGGATGGGACGCAGCGCGTTTGCAAGGTCATTGATGTTCAAAACCCGTACCTGATGCACCTCGGCGACCTTGTTGAGATTATAGTCGTTTGTGACCAGCATTCCGTTCAGCTCCTGCGACAGGCGTAAAAGCTTCAGATCCACCTCATCGACATCGGGATAGTCCTGCTCCTCAACGATAACCTGATCCCCAAAATCATCCTGCAGCGCTTTCACAATATCGAGTCCGCGCCGTCCGCGGTTGCGTTTCATCGCGTCCGAATGATCCGCGATATGCCGCAGCTCCTTGAGGACAAACGTTGGCACGACGATGCTGCCTTCCAAAAAACCGCTTTTGCACACATCATAGATGCGCCCATCGATAATCGATGAGGTGTCCAGTATCTTGGGATGCGCCGTGCCGCAATCCGCAGGCAGCGCGCTCCTCCCCCTGCGATTTACGATCCCCTCCATCAATTCCTGACGCCGCGTCAGTCCGACATGTCCGCCGTAATAGCCGAACAGCAGAAATGCAAGCGTGGACAGCACAACCGGCAGTACAGGCACGCTAATCATCCGGATCAGCAGACTGACAAGCAGCGCCAGCATCATGCCGATCATCGTGCCCAAAACGCAAAACAGAATGTCCAGCGCGGGCATCTCAGTCAGTTTATTCTCAATGCTGCTGAAAAAAGTGTGAATGCCATCTATGATTTTCGGAGAAAAAATATAAAATATAAGTCCGGATAAAAAACCTCCAACCACATAGACGGCAGTTATCACGGTCGTATCGGTCGTGTACAGCATGACATACGGATAACCCGGAAATTTGACGTTGCAAAAAATCAACGCGACAACGCCGCAACCGATACCAAGTCCCATCAGAGCAGTGAGAAAACGAAAAAACTTTCTCATGCGGTTTTTGAGCCTCCTTGCAGTATCACCCTCCGACGAGGGGCAAAAAGTCGGCCTCCTCCTTTCCGCTTGCCGCCGCAAGCTCAGCCAATAGTACCTGCCGCGCCGTCAAAAGCATCTTGCGTTCTCCGGTGGAAAGTCCTTTTTCCTGATCGCGCCGGATCAGGCACTTGACAACATGGGCGATATCAAAAATGTCTCCTGCACGCAGCTTCTCCAGATTATCCCGGTAGCGTTGGTTCCAGTTGTCGCTTTCAACGCCGACTTCATCGTTGCGAAGATAAGCGACGACGCGATCGCATGCCGCGACGTCCACCAGATGGCGCAGCCCGACTGTGTCTGCGCTGTCAACCGGTACCATGGCTGTCATGCGCCCGATGACAAAGCGCAGGACATAGTACCGCGCCGTCTTATCCAGCACGGACTGTTCCTCTATCGCTTCCACAACACCGACGCCGTGCATCGGGTAACAGACCATGTCGCCTATTTGGAACACATTATATCCACCTTCCCTGATAATCTATTTTTATTATACGGGAAAGCGTTTTGCAAGTCAATAAATTAAGAATAATATCACATGGTAATTGCTGTGTCAACGATTTTTATAGAAAAAAGCGCCTTAAAAAAGACGCTTTTCCCACATTCTTATCAAAGCAGGCTTTGTTGCTCCATAAAGCTCATATCCAGCATATGCTGATTGGTTCTTTCATCAAATATTGTGCTGATGGACGAGCGGCCATGGATGATCTTCACGGCCTGCGCAAACATCGGCGCCGCAGAAATAAAGCGGATCTTATTGGAAAACTGTGCCGCAGGGCATTCCAACGTGTCGGTAGAAACGATGAACTCAATCGGGCTCTCGTCGATGCGGCGCACGCCCTTTTCGTTGAGTACATTGTGAGAAAGCGCAACATAGACCTTGTTTGCGCCCTTGTCTCGAAGACCGTAGGCAATGTCGATCAGCGTGCCGCCGGAAATTGCAAAATCGTCCACTACCAGACAATTCTTTCCCTTGACGTCGCCGATGATCTCCAATACCTTGGCGTTTTCATCGTGCCCGTAGCGCATCTTGTCGCCGATGGCAACCGGCACATTGAGCTCGGTCGCAAATTCTCTTGCACGTTTTGCCGATCCGGCGTCGGGGGAAACCACCACCAGATTATCGTCCACGATCCCGGCTCGACGAACATATTCGCACAGAAGCGATTTTGCATACAGATGATCCACCGGCTTTTTAAAGAAGCCCTGCACCTGTGGCGCATGCAAATCCATCGTGATGATGCGGTCAACGCCCGCAGCCTCAATGCAGTCCGCGCAAACCCGCGCGCGGATCGAAACTCTGGGCTCGTCCTTTTTGTCGCCCTTTGCATAGGAAAAATAAGGAATAATCGCCGTTACCGAGTTTGCGCTCGCTCTGCGGAACGCGTCGATCCAGAACAGCAGCTCCACAAATTCATCGTTGGGCGCGCGTCCGATGGGCTGAACGATATAAACATCCTTGTCACGGATGGATTCATTGACCCGAACAAAGATGTTTCCCTCTGAAAACTTAATTGTCTCGGCGTTGCCGAGCTGTGTACCAAGATAGGCGCACATTTTTTTTGCGAACGACTGTCCCGTGCTTCCTGCATAGATCTTGATGATCCCTGCACCTGTATACATTTATTCTCCTCTTTCCGTACCCAAGCGTACCCGTTCTTGCATTGCCATTATAACAGAGTATTTGACGACGGGCAACCTTCTTGGCGGGAAATGTCTGAATTCAATCCCCGGGCACAAGGTTGAGGAGATCCGCCTCGTTGGCCACGTTCGTGTAAGCGTCCGGTACGCTGCCGACAATCACGTTTTCCGTAATCGGCGCTTCGGCTTCGACTGTGAGGCTTTGCGACTCGCCCGGCAAAATCACACGAACCGTCGCGGTCAGTTTGAGGTTGATGCGGTGCAGCGTCTGGTTGATCCCGGCGGAGCGGAACTCGCTGTCGAACGAGGCTTTCACCGCGCCGGCCGGCGTGAATTTCAGCGTAATCCGCGGTCCCAGTCCCGCGAACATCGGAATGCCGGAGATCGTGCCGATCGGAATGGTGACGCCCTGTTCCCCCAACCGGCCGATGCGCTGCTGCGCGGCGTTTGCGCATTCCGCCGCCAGCACGTTCAATTTGCTGCTATTTGCCTGCAATAAATAGACCTGCGTTTCCGTTGCGTAGACGTGCACAAGCGATTCATACTCCGCGCCGTCCGCGATAATATCGAGTATCGCGTCGTTCATCGCCTTTGCGGCGACCGCCTGCACACGCGCTCCGGCAAGCCCTGTCAGCACGGGTCGAATATTGGCATTGACATAGAAAAAAACGCCAACGAGCGTCACAAGCACCGAAATCAGGACGATGAGGCGTTTTCTTTTTTTACGTTCCATGCGGCATTCCACCTTCTTCTAAAAGCGTATGCCGAATTATCGAAAAACGTGTCAGTTTGGGTGACGCTTCAGGAGCAGCTGATAGGTCTTTTCCAATTCCGGCAGCTCCCGCCACATGCAGCCGAGCGTCACGTTCTTTCGATTGTCGCCGTGGAAATCGCTGCCGCAGGTCACAAGCAGGCGATACCGCCTGGCAAGGCTCAAAAGCAGCTCCGCTTCCCCTGCGCTGGCAGACGGATGGTACGCCTCGATCCCCTCGATCCCCGCTTCAACCATCTCCGCGATCAAGCGATGCGGATTGCTGTTGACATTGCAGGGATGCGCAAGCACCGGAATACCGCCCGCGCGTTTGATGATCCGCACCGCCTCTGCGGGCGTATACCGCGGCGCATGATAATATCCCACCTGTCCGGGGCTGAGATAACGGGCAAACGCATCCTTGACGTCCAGAGCGTATCCGGCGTCTTGCAGCGCCAGACCGATGTGCATTCTCGTCACGATCCCCTCGGTCTTGTTGAGATACGGACGAATATGCAGCCCCGCCGTCTCCAGCTGCTCCACAATGCGCGCGTTGCGTTCCTGCCGCCGTTTGGCAGACAGTCGCAGCGCCTCGATCAATTCCTCGTTTTCCGGGTCGATATCCTCGCCCAGCATATGCAGCTCATGGGCGTACTCACAGTCAAATTCCACCGCCGGGATAACCGTCAGGCCGCATTCCTTGCCCTGCGCCAGCGCTTCTGCAACGCCCAGAATGCAGTCGTGATCGGATAGCGCAACCATCGAAAGACCCAGTTCTTTTGCCATGGTTACGATCTCGGCCGGGTGAAAGGTACCGTCCGAGCAAATGCTGTGTACGTGCAGATCAAATCTATGTTGTTCCATCTTCCTGCAAGCAAGACGGGACGGATCGCTCCGCCCCGCCCGTTATCCTTTTTTATGTTATTCGTGCTGTGTGTTGTCTTCGGTACGCGGCGGATATTTATCGTTATCCGCGGTCGGTTCATCGGCTTTCTGCTCCGGTTGTGCTTTTTCCTGCCCGGGCTGCGCTTCTTCGTTTTTCGTGCGCGCAAGCACGTCCTCTGCCAAAGCGCCGTGATAAACCTTCTCGAATTCCTCGCCTGTCACGCGCTCATATTCCACCAGCATCTCCGCGACGCGATCGAGCGCCGGAAGATCCTCGCTGACGGCTTCCATGGCACGGTCAAACTGCGTATCCAGAATCCGGCGAACCTCCTCGTCCACGCGAGACGCAAGCGCTTCGGAATAGTTGCGCTGATGTCCCCAGTCCTTGGCGATAAACACCTCTTCCTGACCGCCGAGGAACATCGGGCCGATCGAATCGCTCATGCCATATTCAGTAACCATCTTGTGCGCGATTTCGCTGGAACGCTGCAAATCGTTGTACGCGCCGGTGGAAACATCCTTGAACTTGATCTTTTCGGCAACACGGCCGCCCAAAGCCATGGCGATGTTGTCCTCCAGCTTGTTCTTGGTCACGTGCATCTGGTCCTCTTTGGGCAGCGACATGGTATAGCCTGCCGCCATGCCTCTCGGGACAATGCTCACCTCGTGGACGGGATCGCAGTGCG
>CAZWUK010000007.1:0-42010 GCA_964636685.1 uncultured Oscillospiraceae bacterium | reverse complement strand
CGCCAAAACATGGCTGATTTGCGGCGGCGCTGTTGCGGTTATTTTCTTTATTGCTCTTCCTCTGGAGCTTGAACAGCTTGGTATGGCGAATTCGTCCCATTATTTAGAAGCATCCGAAGGCGGCAAAACGCAAACGGCGCCAAGCGCAACCCCCATCCCTTCCCCTGTTTGCGACTTCGTCATCGAAGATTCTCCCGTACCGCCGGATAGCGTTTCCATTTCGCAATTTTCCCTATTGCAAGAAAATGACGACTACCCGGCGGTAGAGCAGCTGCAGGTGCGTCTCATGGATCTTGGATATTTGGATTCCGACGAGCCGTCGACCGTGTATGGAAGCGCCACAAAGGTTGCCGTATCGTTATATCAACGCACGGTCAATGCAGAAATGGATGGCATTGCCGATGCGGCTTTGCAAGAGGCTCTGTTTTCTTCTGATGCCAAGGCATATCAGATGAAGCTTGGCGACAGTGGAACCGATGTAAAAAGCATGCAAACGCGCCTGACCGAGCTTGGATACTATGACGGAAAGATCAGTGGCTACTATGGAGTCGCAACGGAAGGTGCAGTTCTTGGCTTTCAAAAGAAGAACGGCTTGTCGCAAGACGGCGTGTTTAATATGGAAAACCGCGATGTGCTTTTTTCGCCGGACGCCCGTCCAAAAATCGATCCGACCCCAACGCCTTCTCCGACGCCTAAGCCTACCAGAAAGCCTACGATAAAACCGACCGCAACTCCAAAGCCTGAAACAAGCGCGGATTCCGGCGACAATGCGCTTACGGTTACGGAGACGCCGCGTCCGTCCACCGCAACTCCCATTCCAAGCGATTCCAACGAGGGAATCGAAAATGAAAACGGCGGTTCTGATTCCGGTGCTTCCTCCGGCGGGAGTGATTTCAACGCTTCTTACAGTGTTGACGGCTTATTGTCTGTTGCAAATGCGCAGCTTGGAAAACGGTATGTCTGGGCAGAAGAAGGCCCCGATACTTTCGATTGCTCCGGCTTCGTATATTATTGCCTGCGTTCCTGCGGCGTGAAAACAAGCCGGTATAGCGCTTCCGGTTTCAGCAATGTCAGCAGCTGGGCAAGTGTTTCCAGTATCGGGGATTTATCGGTCGGCGATCTGCTCTTCTTTCGCAACGACAATTCCAGCAGGATTAGTCACACCGGCATCTATATTGGCGGCAACCAGTTTATTCATGCGTCATCCAGCGCAGGAAAGGTAATTATCAGCAGCATTACCACCAGCTATTGGACAAGAAACTTTATGTTAGGCAGGCGTGTTTTTTAATGGAATGCACTATTTGCCCAAGGAACTGTCGCGTTGACCGATCTGTTCGCTATGGCTTTTGCGGCGCTGGCCCATTACCACGAGTTGCGCTCTCAGATTTGCATTATTGGGAGGAGCCGTGTATTAGCGGTATCAACGGTTCAGGCGCCGTCTTCTTTACGGGTTGCAATATGTGTTGCGCTTTTTGTCAAAACCATAAGATCCGTGACGGTGCAATTGGCGATATTTGTGATGCGAAAGCACTGTCAGACCGTTTTCTAATGTTGCAGCAAAGAAACGCGCACAATGTTAATTTAGTTTCTCCCGCTCCGTTTGTACCCGTGATTGCAGATGCTATTCGGATTGCGAAGAAACAAGGGCTTGTCATACCAATCGTCTATAATACGAATGCTTATGAAAAGGTGGAAACATTGCGCAAGCTTTCAGGACTTGTCGATATCTATCTGCCTGACTTTAAGTATATTACGCCATTGCTGTCCCAACGTTTTTCCGGGACAGCGGACTATGCGGATTTTGCATTGCCTGCGATCAAAGAAATGTTTTCTCAAACCGGCGTTTTGGAAACAAATATTGACGGCATTGCTGTTCGCGGACTTATCATACGCCACCTCGTTTTGCCAGCGTGCGTTGATGAAACAAGACGCGTTTTAGACTGCATTCGTGATAATTTTCCGGCTGAAACGCATATATCCCTGATGCGGCAGTATACTCCCACGCCCAATCTCACGCAACCGCCGCTGAATCGGCGCATTACCGATCGAGAATACGATCGCGCAATCAACTACGCAATATTTTGTGGCTTTGAAAATGTGCTGATACAAGATGAATCCTCCGCCAACTTATGTTATACGCCAGACTTCACAGCTCAGCAATAAAAAAGACACAATTCAGCACACTTTCATGCTTGTTTTTGCAGAATATGGATGCTATACTTAACTCATAAAAAGAATAAAGTTTCCGTCGGGTTGCAAAAGTTTTTTCATTACCGATTTCCTCCTTAAACCGCGTAAACGAACTACTATGTACATTATACCAGGCTTTCCAGCAGCTAGGGCACTGCCGGAAAGCGCGACTCGACGGAAAACGAAAAAAAGAAGCCATATGGCTTCTTTTTTATGTATGCTGCTCATCTTGCTGCTAGGAGCGGTTGCGTCCAATCATAGCTGCACCGATGATGCCGGCGTCATTTCCCATCTGTGCCGGAACAATCGCTCCGGTCGACTCGAAAAATGCTCTTGGCTGCACATATGCGCGCAGTGGATGGAACAGAAACTCCCCTGCGTTGCAAACACCGCCTCCTATGGCAATTACTTCCGGATCAAACGTGTTCGCAATTGAAACAATCGCGCTGCCAAGATATGCAATATATCTGTCGAATATCTGCACTGCATACGGATCGCCTGCTCGAGCACAGTCTATGACAAGCTTCGCATCAATCACGCCATCATTCAACTCAGCCTGATGCGCGATCATACAATTTGGAACTGCCTTTGCAATTTTTTCTCCTTCACGGATCAATGCCGTCGCGGAGCAGCAAGCCTCAAAACAGCCGTTATTACCGCAGGTACAAGGCTCGCCGTCATGCGCAATGATAATATGCCCCAGTTCAAAGCCGCTTTTCCGACCCCCAATGAAAAGCCGATTCTGCATGATGGCGCCGCCGCCAACACCTGTGCCAAGTGTAATCAACACGCCGGAAGAATATCCTTTGAAGGCGCCATCGTAATATTCGGCAAGCGCTGCAGCGTTGGCGTCATTTTCAATGTGAATCGGCGTATTCGGAAAGTGTTTTCCGAGCAACGCTACAAGCGGAAAGGAATGGTATCCAAGGTTATAGGCGTGAATCACCAAATCATTCTCATAATCAATACTACCGGGAACGGCAAGCCCGATACTGTCAATCTCATCAATCTCTATCTTTGCATGGGAAAGCAGCGAATAGATCAACTGCGCCATTCGTTCCACGGACTCGTTTGGAGTATCCGCTCCCGGGTACGGTACGGATCCTTTTATAAGCATTTGCGCATCGCCAGACACAATTGCTCCAGCAATGTTGGTACCGCCAACGTCAAGTCCGATTGTATACATCGTTAATTCTCCTCCAAAATATACTTCTCAATAAACCAAGCCACGCCGTCGTCTATTGCGGACGGGCAATGGACATTCGCTGCTTCTCGGATACAAGGAACTGCATTTGCTACACTTACACCGAATCCAGCCCATTTAATCATGCCAAGATCCAGATAGCTGTCTCCAGCTGCAGCCGTTTCCTCCTGTGAAATTCCCATCGACATGGCAAGGTCTGCAAGTGCGCTTCCTTTGTCTACACCAAATTTATTAATCTCAATATAGCCGGGTAAAGAACGCGACACGGAAAGTTCATGCCCATAGCGACGCGCAAATTCATCGTATATACGCGCTTCATCAGCCGGATCTGTCAGGATCAATACCTTGGGCACATCGATAAGATGCGCAAGCGACAACTCCGGTATGATCTGATATGGAATGCCGCTTTTCTTGCAATAGCTTTTGCCCTTCTCATCAGACATTGTTGCTAAAATCCCGCCATCCCGATAAATATGCGCATACGTGTTCAACTCGTTTGCGGTTTCCAAAACTTTCGAAACAAGCGTTTCATCCATTGGATAGTCCTGTAGCAATCTGCCGTCTTTCGGGTCAACGATCTGTGCGCCGCCAAAGGTAATCAGCGGATGTTGTAGCAAAAGCAAATCAGACACGGGTTTTGTAGAAGCGAAAGGCCTTCCTGTCGCAATTGTAACTGCGGTTCCAGCGGATTGCGCGGCATGAATGGCGGCCTTTGTTCTTTCTGAAAGCCCATATCCGAAGGGAATCAAAGTATCGTCAATATCCAGCGCCAGTAAGCGAATTTTCTTCATTGCGCTTCCATCCTATCGAATTTGTCCGTTTCCACGAATTACATACTTTACCGTTGTCAAAGCGCTCAGCCCCATCGGCCCTCTGACATGCAGCTTTTGTGTGCTGATACCAATCTCCGCTCCAAATCCAAATTCTGCGCCGTCTGTAAATCTTGTCGAGGCATTTACATAGACAGCAGCGGCATCCACACCGTTCAAAAACATTTCTGCCTTAGCATAATCGTTCGTTACTATACATTCGCTGTGGCCGGTTCCATATTTTGCGATATGTTCCATTGCCTGTGTCATTCCGCCGACTACCGCCACAGAAAGAATCAAGTCATTATATTCTGTTGACCAGTCTTTCTCGGTCGCAGCAACGGTGCCCGAAAGAATCTTTTGCGCAGCTTCATCGCAACGCAATTCTACGTTATGCTCCGTAAGCCTTGCAGCAATCGGCGGCAACATTGCGGATGCTATTTCTGCATCAATCAAAAGCGTCTCCGTTGCGTTGCAAACAGAAGGTCTGGAACACTTCGCGTTTTCTACAATTTCAATCGCCATTCCCAGATCCGCACTCTTTTCGATATAGGTATGACAAACGCCAACGCCGGTCTGAATTACCGGAACAGTCGCATGCGATATAACGGTAGAAATTAAACCTGCTCCGCCCCGCGGGATCAGAACGTCAACAAGACCGTTCAAACGCATCAACGTTTCAACAGCCTGATGGGAGCAATCGACAACCAATTGGATAGCCCCCTGCGGAATCCCCGCCTGATAAGCTGCCTCCGCCATGCAGGAAGCAATACTGTCACAGGTGCGAATCGCTTCCGATCCGCTGCGCAGGATACATGCGTTTCCGGATTTAATGCAGAGCCCGATTGCATCGCTGGTCACATTGGGACGCGATTCAAATATGATGCTGACTACGCCGAGCGGAACGCGGCGCACCTCGATTGCCAGCCCGTTTGGCCTGCGCATCACGCTGTCTGCACTGCCAATGGGATCCGGAAGCACAGCAGCGGAACGAAGTCCATCCGCCATATTTCGTATACGATCTGGCGTCAACATCAGCCGTTCCACAAAGGATTCCTTCATTCCTTTTTCCTTTGCCGCCTGGATATCAAGGTTGTTTTGAAAAAGGATTTTCTGCGTACTGCAAAGCAGTGCATCCGCCATCTTTTGCAAAGCGCTATTTCTGATGTTGGTGGAAAGCAACCCGAGCGGTGCCGCCGCCAGCTTTGCCATGCGAGCTTGTTCTTCTATCTGCATAACGTCCTCCGAATGGGAACATTATACAATAGCAAGCAAAAACATACAAGTCAGGTCAGCTTTCGATATTTTCCAAATAGATATCTATTTCCGCCATGGAGGCAAACGGAATTCCTTGTTTCAGTTCCTCTAAAGTTTCACTTTCCGACAATGAGACGTCTCCGGAAAGGCCTCGTACTTCTTCCGGCACAGCCGTCTGTGGATTTGTTTTATAAATTGTCAAGGCGCCGGACGCGTCATATCTGAGAACAAAGTGTTCCGGGCAATAGTTATCCGATTCCTTTACTACAATGATCGTGCCGTCTGATTCCTGTTTAACCGTACTGTCGGGAAACCGTGATGCGATTGTTTGCATATCAAGCGTGGCAAGCCCCATGTTTTCAAGCGGATATGCTACTGTATGACCGCACGCGGCAAAGGTCGTTTTTTGAACAATGGAAGGCTCTTTCAAAACGTCGTCCTCAGTTCTTACTACGCCACTTTTTTGATCGGCGCAAACCGATAAGACGATGCTGGCGCCTATCAGTATCCCTGCGATCAGCGCAAGAACTGTACAAATCAGTATTCTTCTGTTCTTTTTAACAAACTCGATCATTCATATTCCTCCCTACAATGATTTTGCCAAGAAAGGAATAAAATATACTGTACCGTAATTCCTTTTTCAGAAGGGTTGGGGTATACTGTCATATATCATTGGAGTGGAGAATTTTTCATGTACAATTTGCTGAGCGTGATTTATCTTGTCTGCTACATTGCCAGCGGATGCCTGATGGCAAACTGGATGATGCCGAAAGACCGTCCCGTGCAGCGGTACTGGCTCGGGTGCGTATTCGGATTGTTTCTATTGATTTGGCTGCCGGCGCTGTTCTCTTTTCTTTTTTCATTCAGCGTTTTGTCACAGTTACTCGCACTAGCAGTTGCACTGACGATTGGCGTTGCCGCGTTTTTTATGGCGCGCAGAAACAGCCGCAACACCACGACGCAATGGAAAGAGGAACTTCCGCTGATGCTCCTAACGGTTCCGCTATTCGTCCTTTGCGTAATCTTAACGCTAACACATACCATACAGCCGCGCGGCAATACGCTCTGGGTTGGTCAATCTACTTATGGAGATCTTGCAATGCATTTGGGATTCATCACAAGTATTGCAGAACAGGGAACCTTTCCTCCCAATTATTCCATTTGTCCCGATACACAGGTCGGTTATCCGTTTTTATCCGACTCTGTAAGCTCGACCTTTTATGTGCTCGGCTCTGATTTGCGCTTCGCAACAATGCTTCCGGCGATATTCGCACTGCTGCTGGTTATCGTTGGCGTCTACTTCTTCTTCGAAAGCTGGATGAAGAAACGCGGCGTGGCCGCCTTTTGCGCGCTGCTATTCTTTGTTGGCGGAGGATTCGGATTCAGCTATTTTTTGGATCTTGCACAAACCCAGCCGGGCTATTTTTCCCGCATCTTTACCGCTTTCTATGAAACGCCGACGAATGATCCCTCGCTTGGTCTTCGTTGGGTCAACGCAATCGCCGACATGCTCATCCCGCAAAGGGCTACCTTGTTCGGCTGGGCGTTTCTCTTTCCGTGCCTGCATTTGCTCTATCGTGCTGCCTTTGACAGCGAAACGAGACTCTTCCCGCTGCTCGGCCTGATTGCAGGCGGTATGCCGCTCATACACACGCACTCGTTTTTAGCGCTTGGCATTTGCAGCGGTTTTTACTTATTTCGTAGTTTTTACTGCAATGAAGGTCGTCAGCAATGGCTGGGCTATTTGAAATATGCCGCAATCGCGCTCTTGTTTGCGCTGCCGCAGCTTCTCATGTTCACTTTTCGACAATCGGGAAACGGCAGTTTTCTCCGATTGAACTGGAATTGGGATAATGTTAGCGATTCCTTTATATGGTTTTACATCAAGAACCTGGGACTTCTGTTTATTCTTCTTCCAATCGCGTTCTTCGGTAGCGAAAAGAAAGATCGTGGCGTCTATGGGGCGTCGCTGCTGCTCTGGGGAATTGCGGAAATAATTCAATTTCAGCCAAATCCTTATGATAATAACAAGCTGCTTTTTGTCTGGTTTGCTTTTACATGCGGGCTTGTCGGGAAATGGCTTTGCAAGATGCGCCAGTTTCTGCTTGAAAAAGTACCGGATTCTAAAATAGCCACGCATCTGCTGTGCGTTTTCACCTGTATAGCGCTGCTGCTGTCGGGAACCTTAACGCTGGGGCGTGAAGTTGTTTCAGAGTACCAGCTGTTTGATTCGGATGCGTTCGACCTTGCGATATATGTAAAAGCGAACACACAGCCGGAAGATACTTTTCTAACAAACAACAACCATAACAACGCGATTGCCGCGTTGACCGGACGAAACATCGTTTGTGGCTCTGGCTCTTATCTGTTTTATCATGGCGTAAACTATTCCGCGCGTGAAAGCGCGCTAAAGCTGATGTATGAGATGCCGGAACTGTATTTTGAAGAACAAGCAAAAAAGTACAGCGTCGATTATGTATTGATCGGGCCATATGAACACAGCGCTTATCAATGTCAGGATGCGTTTTTTGACGCGAATTATGAAGTCGTCTATCATAGCGGGAATGTAAAACTGTACCATATTGATTAGAGCGTGTTTCTAAAATCACGCAGGCGGCAATTTCACGCCTCAATGCAAACCGATGACGCATAATTTCATCTGGCAGACTTTAGAAACACACCTCCGGTGCTTCAAAATCAAAAAACGCGAAAGATGTAGCGAGGCCATCTGCAAAGAAGCGGATGACCTCGCTACATTACCTTTTGCACGACAGTGCGCGTGCATTATCTTTCATCATCAGATATGCCGCCACGGCGCTTGTTGAAAATCCCGCTCTTTTTGGGCGATGCTTTTGCTCCGCTGTCTGGGAGCGTCGAATCAAATTGCTCCAAAATAGTTCTCTGTTCATCGGATAGGCGCTTGGGCACGTCAATCGTAACCGTGATGAGAAGATCCCCACGTCCCGCTGCATTCAAGCGTTGGATCCCCTGTTCTCGCAGACGAAATGTTGCGCCAGACTGCGTACCCGCCGGAACAGCATATTTCACGTTCTCCTTGAGCGTTGGCACAATAATCTCACCGCCCAAAGCCGCGGTTGTAAACGGAATGGGCAGATCCATGAAGACATCGTAGCCCTTCCGCCGGAATATCCTATGCGGTCGAACGGTAATGGAGATGTAGAGATCGCCTCTGGGACCGCCCTTTACCCCCGCTTCCCCTTCGCCGCGCATACTGATCGTCTGTCCATTGTCAATACCGGCCGGCACATTGACTACGATTCGTTTGTTCTTTCGCATCCGTCCGGAACCATGGCAGTCTGCGCACGGTTCCTTGATAATCTTTCCCGTACCGCGGCACGCGCTGCAGGGGCGTGTTGACGTAAATGATCCCAAAATGGTATTTTGCTGCGTGCGAACTTGTCCGGTTCCGTTGCAGGTTGAGCAACGTACAGGCTGCGTGCCGGGTTTGGCGCCCGAACCTCCACAGGCCGCACATTCCTCCTCGCGAGGAATCAATATCTCGCGTTTTACGCCAAAAGCCGCTTCTTCGAAAGTGAGAGTCATATTATAGCGCAGATCGTTTTCGGGAACCGGTCCGTTGCTTCTACTTCCGCCTTGCGAAAAACCGCCGCCAAACATCTGATCGATAATATCGGAGAACCCGCCAAAGCCACCGCCGAAGGGGTTTCCGCCGGCGAACGGATTTCCGCCACCCGCTGCCTGATCGAACGCGGCATGACCGAATTGATCGTATTTTGCGCGTTTATCCGGATCGGAAAGGACTTCCGCCGCTTCGTTTAACTCCTTAAATTCCGCCTCTTTCTCCTTGTTCCCAGGATAAAGATCGGGATGACATTGCTTTGCGCGTTTGCGAAAAGCGCTTTTAATTTCAGCGTCGGTTGCGCCCTTTTGAACGCCCAACACCTCATAGTAATCTCTTTTTTCCGCCAAAATCCTTACCTCGCCATCCTATTGAACATGGAGGCGCATATTTGCTCTATGCGCCTCCATGGACATTTAAAGATCTTATCTTACTTGTTGTCGTCATCAACGACTTCGTAGTCCGCATCGACCACAGTATCATCGCCTTGCTGAGATGATTGATCCGCACCAGCGCCGTGATTCGCATCGCCCTGCGCAGCCTGTTGTTCCTGCGCAGCCTGTTGATAAACCTTACCAAAGGCGTCATAGCTTATCTGCGTCAAATGCTCTGTCGCGGTTTTTATCATTTCATTATCGCTGCCTTCCAGTGTCTTTTTGAGATCGGCCACAGCCTTCTCAATATTCTCCTTATCGGAAGCAGCAATTTTATCGCCCATTTCCTTCAACGACTTTTCTGTCGTATAAACGAGCTGGTCTGCATGATTGCGAATCTCTACTTCGTCCTTGCGTTTCTTATCTTCATCCGCGAACTTCTCCGCATCGTTGACTGCTCGCTTAATCTCGTCCTCGCTGAGGTTTGAGGATGCGGTAATAGTTACCTGCTGTTGGTTGCCGGTACCGAGATCCTTCGCGGATACGTGCACGATGCCGTTGGCGTCGATGTCGAAGGAAACCTCGATCTGCGGCATTCCACGTGGTGCGGGCGCGATCCCGGAGAGCTGGAAACGTCCGAGAGTTTTGTTGTATTGTGCCATCTCACGTTCGCCTTGCAGCACATGAACTTCAACACTGGTCTGGCCATCCGCCGCGGTAGAGAAAATCTGGCTCTTCTTCGTCGGAATTGTCGTGTTGCGATCGATTAAGCGAGTGAATACACCGCCGACTGTCTCGATACCGAGGGAGAGCGGCGTAACGTCCAACAGCAGGATATCCTTTACCTCGCCGCCAAGAACGCCGCCCTGAATCGCCGCGCCAATGGCAACGCATTCATCGGGGTTAATCCCCTTGAAGGGCTCTTTTCCGGTGATCTTCTTCACCATCTCCTGCACAGCGGGAATGCGCGAAGAACCACCTACAAGAATCACTTTATCGATCTGCGCCGTCGTCAACTGTGCATCGCTCAGCGCCTTCTGCACGCATTCGCGTGTTTTATCGATGAGATCCGAGATCAGTTCATTGAACTTTGCTCTCGTGATCGTCATTTCCAAGTGCTTCGGGCCAGAGGCATCCATTGTGATAAACGGCAGGTTGACATTGGTCTGCGCTACGCCGGAGAGATCAATTTTTGCTTTTTCCGCCGCTTCCTTCAAACGCTGCATTGCCATTTTATCATTGGAAAGATCAATGCCGCTTGTCTTCTTGAAATCTGCCATGATGTAGTCCATCACGCGCTTATCAAAATCGTCGCCGCCCAAACGGTTGTTGCCGGCAGTAGCAAGTACTTCAAATACGCCGTCGCCGATCTCCAGAATGGAAACGTCAAACGTGCCGCCGCCAAGATCATAGACCAAAATCTTCTGGTTCGTTTCTTTATCCATGCCATATGCAAGGGAGGCTGCAGTCGGCTCATTGATGATACGCAGCACTTCCAAACCAGCGATGCGACCGGCGTCTTTAGTTGCCTGGCGTTGGCTATCCGTGAAATAAGCCGGAACGGTAATAACCGCCTGTGTAACGGTTTCACCGAGATAGCTCTCGGCGTCCTGTTTCAACCGCTGCAAAATCATAGCAGAGATTTCCTGCGGTGTATAGTCCTTGCCGTCAATTACGACCTTGCGAGAAGAACCCATGTCGCGTTTGATGGAAGAAATCGTACGATCCGGATTGGTGATTGCCTGACGTTTTGCAATGGTGCCCACAAGACGTTCCCCGTCTTTAAACGCCACTACGGAAGGCGTTGTACGCCCACCCTCAGAGTTCGGAATGACGACCGGCTGTCCGCCTTCCAAAATCGCCACACAAGAATTTGTTGTTCCTAAATCGATACCAATAATTTTACCCATAATTATATCCTCCTGCTCATTGTCTCAAACTGATTTATTTATTCCGCAACCTTCACCATCGTATGGCGAATAATGCGGTCTTTTACCTGATATCCTTTCTGGAACACGGCAACGATTTCGCCGGATTCCTTACCTTCCGTTTTTTCCTGCATCACTGCATTATGAAAATTCGGATCAAACTTTCCGGTATCCTCGATCTGGCTTACGCCCATCTTCTGCAAGACCTCCATAAGCTGTCTATATACCATGCGAACGCCATCTCGCCATGCTCCATCGTCAGAAGACGCATCCTGTTCCAATGCACGATCAAAATTATCCAGTACTGGCAAGAGCTGCGTAATACAGTCCAGCTTGCCTTCCTCTAAGCTTTCTGTGCGAACAGTTGCGTTTCTGCGACGAAAATTATCAAAATCCGCTTGATTGCGTTGCAGCAGGACTACGGTATCGTCCCGTTCCTTCTGGAGCTTTGCAATATGCTCCTTTGCTGCCTGAAATTCTTCTGCGGTCATTGTAATAGACGTCGCTTCCTGTTGTTGCACTTTCTCAGCTGTGTCCTGCGGAATATCCGTTTCTTCCACCACTTCAGGTACAGTCTGCGTTTCCGGCTGAACCCCCGGTTCCTTCTTCGCCTGCTTTTCTTCGACGGTATTCTGCTCCGTCTTATTCTTCTTCGACACTTTAGCGCTTATCCTCCTCTATCAAATTCGTGAGAATCTCGTTGAGGCTTCTCGTCATATAATCAAATACCGACAGCACCTTGCCGTAATTCATACGGGTCGGGCCGATGATCCCGAATGATCCCATGGGCGTATCTCCCACTCGATACGTTGCTGTTACAATACTGCAATCCTGTAGCGGGGCAAGCTCGTTTTCGGATCCGATCGTGACAGAAAACTCAACCTTGCTGGCACGCTTCAACATATTGTAGAGCGTGTCCCGCCCCTCTATCGTTGCAAGGAACGTCTTTGCCTTGTTGACGTCGTTGTATTCTGGATAATGCAGCAGATTAGTCGTTCCGGAAAGCTCAACATTGTGTGCTTCCGGTGAAAGCTTTCGATCGATTGCCTCAACTATGTTTGCAAGAAAATCGCGCCGCTGCGCCATCTCCTGCCCCATCTCGTTGATAATCCGCTCGCCAACCGTTTCCAGGCGGCAATTCTTAAAACGGTCGGTCAGGATATGGCTGATACTCTCCAGTTCTTCCGACGTCATGTTTTCCGGGATACGAATCACCGCGTCTTTTGCAAAGCCGGTATCTGTTACCAGTACAATCAGCGCACGTCCCTCCCGTAAAGGAACCAACTGGATATGCTGCAAGCAGTCGTTGTTCAGCATTGGGGGCAACACCATAGCCGTATACTGTGTAGCGCTGGAAAGGGCATGCGCCGTCTGCTTCATAATGGATTCAATCTCATCAATCTTATGATTAAAGTGCGCTTTGATTACGCCGATCTCATCCTGCGACAGTTGCGCTCGATTCATGATACTGTTGACATACAGCCGGTAGGCTTTGTCGGATGGAATCCTTCCTGCCGAGGTGTGCGGCTGTTCCAAATACCCCAGCTCTTCAAGATCCGCCATCTCGTTGCGAATCGTTGCGCTGGACAGGTTGAACCCGTTCAAGCGGCTGATCGATCGCGAACCAACGGGTGCGGCTGAAAGCACATACTCGTCGATGATCGCTTTAAGAATTCGCATCTTTCGACCGTCAAGTTCCATACCGCACCTCCCGTCTGATTCTTTGTTAGCACTCTGTTTCATCGAGTGCTAACCAACATGAAAAAAATAGCACTCCTGCGCAATAATGTCAAGCAAGCGCTGTTGCAAAAATGTGACAATACCGTGAATTCCCTCATGGACCGTTTTTTATCGAAAAAGCAGGCCTTAAACTGAGAAAATCAATTTAGAAACAAGGCTAATGCACGATTTTGCACATCAAGACCGCGCTCATTTAATGCAAAGTGTTCCGATGATTCCCGCAGCCATCCCAAATCCCTTAGCGTGCGTGTTGCTGCTGGAAACGCATCATAAATGGTAACATGAAACCGTTCAGAAAATGCGGCAAGATTAATTCCCTCAATCATACGCAGTCCAACCATAACCGTCTCAAACATCTCCTCCGTTTTGGGAATCTCCAGAATGCGAGAAAGTGGGCGTTTTCCTTGCGCCACCATAGAAAAATACGATTGGCGATCCTTTACGTTTTCAAAGCGAGTCCACTGCCCACCGACCGTTTTCGCTCCGTGCGCAGCCAACCCAAATCCATAGTATTCACCGTTTTTCCAATAGTTGATATTATGGCGACAAAAGAAACCGTCACGGGCAAAATTCGAGATCTCATATCGCAGATAGCCATTCTCTGCAAGCAACGCAAACCCGGCATCCTCCATATCCGCTGTGCAGTCTTCTGATGGCAGAGCACACGCGCCATCCTTTACGCGATTAAAAAGCGGCGTTCCTGCTTCTAGGATCAGAGCATAAGACGAAATATGTTCCGGTTTGATTGCAGTGACAGCGTGCAACGTTTCCAGATAGTCGTCCTGCGTTTGACCCGGCAGTCCGTGCATGACGTCGATATTGATATTTTGAAAGCCAGATGCTCGTGCATCGGAATATGTTCTAAAAAAATCGCCTGCGAAATGAATTCGGCCGATAACGGCAAGCAGTCGGTCGCTTGTGGACTGCAAACCGATAGAGAGACGATTCACGCCTGCATTTCGATAATCCGTCAGTTTTTCTTTTACGGCAGTACCCGGATTACACTCCATGCTGATTTCGGCTCCCGGCAAAACAAAAAAGCAGGTTTGCACGGTTGTCAGTATTTTTTTGAGCTGTTCCCCTGAAAGCAAGGATGGCGTGCCGCCGCCTAAAAAGACGCTTGCAATCTTTTCCGGTTCCGAAAGAGCCGCTGTTGTTAATCGGATTTCCTTGCAAAGTGCGTTCACGTAGTCCTCCAGCTCATCGCATGCCGGAAACGATGTGAAGTCGCAATAGCTGCACTTTTTCATGCAATAGGGAATATGCAGATATACGCCCGTCATCCATTAATGCGCAGTACGCTCATGAAGGCGTCGCTCGGAACTTCCACGGAGCCTACCTGTCGCATGCGTTTCTTTCCTTCCTTCTGCTTCTCAAGCAGCTTCTTTTTTCTGGAAATATCGCCACCGTAGCATTTTGCAAGAACATCCTTACGGACTGCTTTAACTGTTTCACGCGCAATAACCTTTCCACCAATGGCGGCCTGGACGGGAATCTCAAACTGCTGACGTGGAATAACATCTTTTAGTTTTTCTGCAACAGCGCGTCCTTTGGCATAAGCGCGATCTTTGTGTACGATCGTCGACAGCGCGTCACAAGATTCGCCGTTGAGTAAAAAGTCCAATTTGACAAGCTCCGAGCGCATGTATTCATACAGTTCATAATCAAACGAAGCATAGCCTCGGCTTCTCGATTTCAATTGGTCAAAAAAATCATAAATAATCTCGTTCAACGGCAAAATGTAATGCAAACTAACGCGTGTTTCTTCAATATAATTCATATTTTCGAAAATACCGCGTTTTTCCTGGCAAAGCTCCATGATTGTTCCAACGTATTCGGAAGGCGCCATGATTGTGGCTTTCACCATCGGTTCTTCCATGTATTCGATCGTTCCGACAGGCGGAAGATTTGCAGGGTTATCGATCATGACATCTTCTCCGGCCGTGGTATGCACCTTATAGATGACGCTGGGCGCGGTGGTCACAAGGTTTAGATCAAATTCCCGCTCCAACCGTTCTTGTATGATCTCCATGTGCAGTAATCCTAAGAAGCCACAGCGGAATCCATAGCCAAGAGCACTGGAGGTCTCCTGCTCATAGGTTAAAGAAGCGTCATTGAGAAGCAGTTTATCAAGCGCGTCGTGGAGACTGTCATAATCGCCGCCATCCGCCGGATAAATGCCGCAAAAAACCATGGAGTTGACATGCTTATAGCCGGGCAGCGCTTCTTTTGCCGGACGGTCTGCATCGGTGATCGTATCGCCTACCTTTGTCTCCGCCACGCTCTTGATCGACGCGGAGATGTAGCCAACTTCACCTGCCGAAAGCTCATCGGCTGCGCGAAGCGAAGGTGTAAATATGCCCACCTCTGTGACTTCAAATTCGTTTCCGGTTGCCATCGAGCGGATGCGCATTCCAGCCTTTACCACGCCGTCTACGACGCGCACATAGGAAAGTGCGCCTTTGTAATTATCGTAGTAACAGTCGAAAATCAAAGCCTTGAGCGGTGCATTCAAATCGCCGTTCGGCGGGGGCACCAAATCAACAATCTGTGAAAGCACCTGTTCAACATTCAATCCGCTTTTCGCTGAAATCTGTGGCGCATTTTCCGCGGGAATGCCGATTACATCCTCGATTTCTTTGACCACAAACTCAGGCTGTGCGCTGGGCAGATCGATTTTATTGATAACAGGCATGACCTCAAGACCGTTGTCTACAGCAAGGTAAACATTGGCTAGGGTCTGCGCCTCAATTCCCTGCGTAGCGTCAACCACCAGTATCGCGCCGTCGCAAGCTGCCAACGCCCGTGATACCTCATAGGTAAAATCAACGTGTCCTGGCGTATCAATGAGGTTGAACATATACGTCTCGCCATCAATATGGTGATAAAACATACGCACAGCAGTCGCCTTGATTGTGATGCCGCGTTCCCGCTCAATATCCATCGAGTCAAGAAGCTGCTCCTCCATATCGCGTGCTGCAACGGTATCGGTCAACTCCATCAAACGATCGGCAAGCGTGGACTTGCCGTGGTCAATGTGCGCAATGATACAAAAATTTCGAATCAATTTTTCGGGGTATGGCATGCAATCCCTCCTATTTTTAACATTGCTATGATACTGTATCGGCAGCATAATTGCAAGAAGATCCGTCTGTACGAATATTTTAACCTATGTTATACTGCTTTGGGTCGGAGGTGTGTACTATGGATTTTTCTGAATATGTCGATCATTTGAATAAACGGCGCTTCCTTGCCGAATTTTGCGCGTCTCCGGAAGCGGCAGCAGAACGTGCGCTCAAGATCATTGGATCGCGGAGCGTCGGAATTGGGGGAACGCGAACCATTACAGAGCTCGGTCTTTATGATACGCTCCTGAAAAATGGCAACACCGTCTTCTGTCATACCTATGCGGCGCTGGCGGACAAAGACGCAGTACGTCATGCCGCGCTGACGGCAGACGTCTATCTCTCTTCCACAAATGCCATCACGCGCGACGGCATCCTCGTCAATATTGATGGAACGGGCAATCGCGTCACCGGGCTTACCTATGGGCCGCGCACGGTCGTGGTGATTGTCGGACGCAACAAGCTCGTCGCGGACGTCTCTGCCGGTATTGAACGGACGAAGCGAGAATGCTGTCCGAAGAACGCAAAACGTCTGGGGTACGAAACGCCCTGTGCCGTCACCGGAAAGTGCGGCAATTGTAATTCCGGTTCGCGTATGTGTAATGTTACCACGCTGCACGAGTATCCTTTGCGGGATCAAACGCACTTTCATGTGTTGATTGTTGACGCA
The DNA here is from genome assembly GCA_964636685.1 of uncultured Oscillospiraceae bacterium. Classification (GTDB taxonomy): domain Bacteria; phylum Bacillota; class Clostridia; order Christensenellales; family CAG-138; genus CAZWUK01. Next base: position 25,112 of record CAZWUK010000007.1, on the reverse strand, counting down.
GAGCTTGGCTGGTAACAATATCGCAAATAAAAAGCAAGAGGAACGGGGTTCCGGCATTCCTCTTGCCTTTTTAATGCAATTTACTGGCTGTTCTGCGTTTTTATTGCCTTGCGCGCGAGTTCGTCGCAGCGGTTGTTATACGCATTGTCCGCATGCCCCTTGACTTTATGCCATGTCACCGCATGCTTTGCCGCAAGCTCTGCCAGCGCGACCCAAAGTTCCTGGTTGCTGACCGGTTTTTTCCCCGCCGTCATCCACCCGTTGCGCTTCCACGTGCTAACCCATCCCTTGACAAACGCATTGCACAGATATGCGCTGTCCGTATACAGTTGTACAGAACATGGTTCTTTTAGCAGCTTCAGCGCTTCAATTGCAGCAGTCAATTCCATTCGGTTGTTTGTCGTCTCCTGTTCACTGCCGGAAATTTCTTTTTCGACGGCATGATACAGCAAAACTGCCCCCCAACCACCGGGGCCCGGATTTCCGGAACAGGCGCCGTCTGTATAGATGATTACCTCTTTCATGCCGACGTCGTTCCCTTTCCGTTATTTTGCTAAACGTTTCGACTTTTCCGCGCAGGCGGCTACCGCTTCGATCACCGCAGAACGCAGCCCTTTTTCCTCGAGCACGGCAACCGCATCGATCGTTGTGCCGCCTGGGGAACACACGTTGTCCTTTAAAGCGCCCGGATGCTGTTTTGTTTCAAGCAGCATCCGCGCAGATCCAAGCACGGTCTGCGACGCCAGAAAGTAAGCTGTATCCCTTGGTAAGCCAGCGCGCACTCCACCATCCGCCAGCGCCTCTATAAACATGAATACGTACGCCGGGCCGCTGCCGCTGACAGCCGTCACAGCGTGCATATACTTTTCTTCCATCGTCAGCACGCGTCCCATGGAAGTAAACAAGGTTCTTGCAAAATCACGTTCTTGCTCGCGCAGCGTATCCTCGCTCTCAAAAACGATCATCCCCTCCCCAACCATTGCAGGGGTATTCGGCATGATGCGAAGAATACGCGTATCTGCCGGAAGCTGCTCTGAGAGTTCCGCACGGCTGAAGCCAGCAACGATAGATAGCACCGCACAGTCATCAAAAGCCTTTCGATCACTCTCGAGGATGGACAACAGCACATTTGGCTTAACGGCAAGCAGCACCATACCACAGGTCTTCGTTAATGCAGCGATGGATTCCGCCGTGTGGACACCCAGTTCTTCCTCAAGCTTTTGCATCTTCTTTGTGTTCGCATCAAATATATGTACCGCATCGTTTGACAGTACGCCATGACTCAATGCGCCCCGGAGGATTGCCTCTCCCATGTTCCCAACGCCAATAATACCAAAGCTTTGCATATCCGCTACCCCTTTTGTGTTTAATTTATCCTATCATATTGATCGTTCCCATTCAATAAGAAAGATCGCCGAAATTCCGGCGATCTTTCTTGGCAGGGGCAGAAGGGCTCGAACCCTCAAGAACGGTTTTGGAGACCGCTATGTTACCATTACATCATGCCCCTTGGCATCTTCGGCTTGCTGCAAAATGTGCAACTCAAACCTGCGCCTTGTATTATAGCTGACGGAGAATCAAATTGCAAGTTCTTTCGATGATAACGTTTGGACAAATCGACAAATTGCAAAATATATGATGCGATGAAACCGTATATTATTTTGCAACGACGCACCATTTCCGTCACTTGTTTCGCCCGCGTTACCATGAATCTCAGAAGTCACAAGCACAGCAGGTTCAGTCCCACGTCCTCGCTGAAACGGCGTTCAACCGTCCCATCTATAATCGTGACAACCAGTTCACATGTTGCGCTCACCAATGCGGAATTGAGATGTCCTCCGACAACATTTCCACTGCCATCTCCGGCGCTCATATGCAGATGGCTGTAATAGGCGCCGTCTTTCGTTGTGATCGTGCCTGTCAGAGAGACAATTTCATAACAACCAACGAAATGATTGGAATGGTATTCTTTTGTATCGGTATGAAATACGCCTATCGTAAAATCATTTACCGCACCCAATGCGGAAATGGTAGCCAAGCGAATATTCTCCCTCTCCGCAACTTGTTCCAGCTGTGCCAATATCTCCTCGCCGCGATCTATTCTGATAAATACAGTATTATCAAAGCGTCTATATTGCATTGCTATTTTCTCCTGTTTCACTTTCTATGCTGAAACCAGTATATATCTTGATATCCACTGCTGTAAAGCGTCATTTTGCTTGCTGCTTTCGCGGCTTGTTAGGGCGTTGATCTTCTGCTTACCGCCGATTTTTAGAATTGGTTTTCTTAGAAACTACCCGTGCAGCTTCATATTGCCTTTCCTGAACACATGTGATAGCATCATATCCATGAATCGTATCTGAATCGAGAAGCAGCATTTTGAGCGTTCTGAGGCACGAGGTAAATGCGAGACATAATTCCCTGATTATCATACATGCGCGCTTGTCTCGCCGCGAGATTTCTTCCGCACCCTCATTTTGAAATTGCTATCAAAGGCTTGACAATCACCACGACCTATCCGTTCTGCATTTTCTATTTGAATGTGCACCGGATCAATATAGTCCATGCAGCCGTTTACTCTTGGTAAAAACAACCGCGATTTTGTTTTTATGAAAGGATCTCTATAATGGAAAAGAAAGAAACTATGTACATCGACGGACATCCTCTGGAAAAAGAGGAGTTGCTGCTGGCCCGTGCAGGGAAGATGGAAGAATCTCTTAAAAAGAAGTTGGAATTTTTGGAAAAGGTCAAAAGCAGCGGGATTGACCATTGCCCCTGCACGGAGAAATGTCGTCACCACGGTAATTGTTATGAGTGTGTCATACTCCATCGAGGACATCAGGACCACGTTCCCGTTTGTTTCTTCCCGATGATTAATGCAAAGCTGACGCCCTTGTATTATTTAACAGAGTGTACGCTCGGTGGTAAAACAGAGACAAAGCAGCCAGAGAAATAGAAACGAACCGATCCGTACGCATGATGCGGCGTCAACAATCCTTAAAAGTCGATTCTATACAGGTCTGCGTTTTCACTTTCCAAACGCCATTGTTACCACTTCAAGGATTCGAAATGCCCGATTTCATGGCGCGCGCTTTGGATATCCTCTAACGCCGGCAGATTGTATCTGCGCGTTTTCGTAATGATCTGTAACGTCTGCACGGTTTGTCGTGCGGTAATATTCAGCATAGTAAGCGCTGTATCCGCCACATCAGACCTGTTCAGCGAAAAAGTCTCGCCACTTGGGTTTTCACGATCGGGTTTCCCCGGATTTTCGATCGCAATACCGGTCAGCTGTTCCCCATCGATGCAAAGCTTGACAAGACGCATCCGCTTAATGATCTTTGTATACCGAAAAAACTGATATAGCATATAGACCGTTAGAATAACGGACACAAGAAGGATGCTTTCTCCGGACAGCACGCTGCCCTCAGCGCCGGTGCCACGAAGAAAATTAATTGTATTAAATATACCAAGAAAGACGATCCCTGCAAGGTAGCACCAGCGCGTTACCTGCAAAAGCGCGGTTTGATTTTTGTCAACACCGTATTTTTTCATGTTCGCTCCTTCGAATAAACGGATCGGCAAAGGGCTGCGCCCTTTGCCGATGGACGATTTTCTGATATCGCAAAAGTAAACTTACTCTTCCTCTTCGTCTTCCTTCTTTGCTTGCTCAATGATCTTCTGTGCAAGGTTGGCCGGGACGTCTTCATAGCGGATAAACTCGCTCTCGAACGACCCTCTTGCTTGTGTCATAGAACGCAGATCCGTCGCATATTTGAACATCTCGGAAAGCGGCGCTTCCGCCAGAACCTCTGTTCCGCCATCAACCGGGTTCATTCCGAGCATACGACCGCGGCGACGGTTCAAATCACCGATAACATCGCCAACGTAATCTGCCGGAACCTTGATCTTATACTGGTAGACCGGTTCGATCAAAGCAGGCGAAGCTTTTGCGCATGCTGCTTTGTAGGAAAGCCTTGCAGCGGATTTAAACGCAACTTCCTTGGAATCAACAGGATGATACTTGCCATCATACAAGGTGGCCTTCACGCCCACCATCGGATATCCGGCAAGGACGCCATGAACCATAGCTTCGCGCAAGCCCTTCTCGACGGCAGGAATGTATTCTTTAGGAACTACACCGCCGACGATTGCATTGACAAATTCAAAATCAGTCCCCTCTGCCGCAGGCTCAAAGCGCATTTGGACAACACCGAACTGACCACTTCCGCCGGATTGCTTTTTATGCTTTCCCTCTGCTTCCGCCGTTGCACGAATGGTCTCACGGTATGGAATACGCGGATCCGACAGCTGCGCTTCTACATTTGCCTTGTTTCTGAGCTTGCTGCAAATCACGTCAATGTGCATCTCACCAAGTCCGCAAATCAAAACGTCGCCTGTTTCCGCATTCTTTTCGATGCGCATGGTCGGATCTTCTTCACGGATCTTGTTTAGACCGCCAATTACCTTGTCGTCTTCGCCTTGTTTCTTTGCAGTTACCGCAAGACTGATGCACGGCTTGGGAAAATCGATTGCGTCAAATTTGACAGGCGCATTCTGGTCGCACAGCGTGTCACCCGTTGCCGTAAACTGCAATTTTGCCAAAGCGCCGATGTCTCCGGCATTCAGCTTATCGACAGAGATACTTTTTTTACCGCGCAGCATATAAGGCGCGGACGGCTTTTCTGCCTTATCGCAGCTTGTATTATATGGTGCGGTGTTCACATCGATACTGCCTCTATACACCTTGATGATGGAGAATTTACCGAACTGGTCGGAAACCGTCTTTATCACCTGTGCGGCAAACTTGCCTTCTTGCTTGATTTCCACTGCGTTCCCGGTTTTCACATCAATTGCTTTGGGTGCCTTTGCAAGATCAGCGGAAGGCAGATAGTGAACAACATTATCCATCAGGGTAGTAACGCCAATATTCGCCGTTGCCGCGCAGCAGCAGACGGGTGTAACAATTCCATCCCGTACGCCAGATGACAACCCCTTGAGTATTTCATCACGCGACAACTCTCCCTGATCGAAATACTTTTCCATCAGTTCTTCGTCGCTCTCGGCGGCAGCTTCCGTCAGTTTTTCATACAACGACTGCGCTTCGTCGGCGAGGTTTGCGGGAATAGCAATGTCTTTTTCGTTCTTTCCATCAAAGAGCTTGCCTTGCATGTGCACGATGTCAACATAACCCTTGAAAGCGCCGTCCTGCATGATGGGAAGCTGAATCGGAACGACCGACGGGCCGAATTTCTCGGAAATAGCAGTCATAACCTTATCGAAATTTGCATTTTCTCGATCCATTTGGTTAATGACCATCATTCTTGCCTTGCCTTGCTTTTGGCACATCGCCATGGCCTTTTCCGTCCCAACAACAGGCCCGGAAACCGCGCCCACAACAATCACCACGCTGTCGGCAAGCGCCATTGCCGCGGCAACTTCTCCGTAAAAGTCAAAGAATCCCGGCGCGTCAATGACGTTGACCTTGGTGTTCTTCCACTCGTACGGCGCAAGCGCTGCATTGATGGAAATGCTGCGTTTGATTTCTTCCGGATCAAAGTCCGTCGTTGTCGTGCCGCTTTCAACCTTGCCAAGCCGTTCGAGCAGACCAGCATTAAACAGCATAGCTTCAGTTAACGAGGTCTTACCTTCTCCGCCATGCCCAAAGATGCCGATGTTGCGAATCTCTTTCGCGGTGTACTCTTTCATTTGTTGAACCCCCTAATGGTAATCAGTGTTTATATAGATTCCGCCAGGTGCGGAAATTGATACATCAGGGAAATGACCAGCGATTTATATTCTATCATTTTGGCGCAGCATTGTAAACCGCCATTTTACTGGTCAGAAAATGTGTCGTTTTCCTCATGCGAGGTATTCTTTTTGTTTGTCGGTAAGATGGTCAATGGATACGCCCATGCTGCACAACTTGCCAGCTGCAACGGTTTGATCGATCTCCTCCGGCACCGGATATAGCCCCGGTTTGTATTCGTTTCGGTGCGCTACAACATGACGCGCGGTCAGCGCCTGAATTGCAAAGCTCATATCCATAATCTCAGCAGGGTGTCCATCACCGGCCGCAAGATTTACAAGACGCCCTTCCGCAAGAACATACAGCCATCTCCCATCCGAAAGGCGATAGCCGGTGATTCCCGGCTTCATCTGCCGTATCTCCACGGCAATTTCTCTTAAAAGCCCAACGTTTACCTCAACGTCAAAGTGACCGGCATTGCAGAGGATTGCGCCGCTTTTCATGTTTTTGAACGCAGCGGCTCCGACAACGTCGCAATCACCTGTCACGGTGATAAACAGATCCCCCGTCTTTGCCGCTTCCGCCATCGGCATCACAGAGAACCCGTCCATAATTGCCTCAATTGCGCGTACGGGATCAATCTCGGTCACAATAACACGTGCGCCGAGCCCTTTTGCGCGCATGGAAACGCCTTTGCCGCACCATCCGTAACCTGCTACCACGACGGTTTTTCCGGCAATTACAAGATTAGTCGTGCGGTCAATGCCGTCAAAAACCGATTGTCCGGTACCATAACGGTTGTCGAAAAGATGTTTGCAATCCGCGTCATTCACAGAAAACATTGGAAAGCGCAGTTCTCCCGCACGATCCATTGCCCGAAGGCGCACAATGCCGGTTGTTGTCTCCTCACATCCGCCAATCACATTCTTTTCAATCTCCGGATATTTTGTGTGCAGCATATGTAGAATATCCCCGCCGTCGTCAATTATGACGTCAGGTTTGGCCATTACCACCTGCTCGATACTCTTTTCATATTCGGTCATACTGCAACCGTGCTTTGCGTAAACATGCAGACCGTCGGCAACGAGCGCCGCTGCAACATCGTCCTGCGTAGAAAGCGGATTGCTGCCGGTAATAAACATTTCGGCGCCGCCTGCCGCAAGAACGCGGCAAAGGTACGCAGTCTTTGCTTCCAAATGAATGGACAGTGCAATGCGAACGCCTGTAAACGGCTTTTCAGTTTCGAATTGCGTGAATATCCCGGAAAGGAGCGGCATATTGCGCCGCACCCATTCGATTTTATCATTTCCCGAGGACGCCAGGTCTAGATCCAAAATGTCATAATCTTTCATTTTTAACTCTCCGTAGCGGTCAAATATGCAATCCCTTGCTGCAACTGCGTATCCAGGTCATGCTCGATCTCGCCAATATCATAATAGCCTTGCAGTTCCTTAGGCAATTCAATCTGAATATCGGGGGTAATTCCAATGCCTTGAATGCAAACATCACTGGGTGTGAAATAAGCCTCTGTGGTCATTTTCACCCAGCCGCTGTTTGAATTCAAACGGTAAAAGCTCTGCACAATGCCTTTCCCAAACGTCTGCGTGCCGATGATAACGGCGCGTTTGTGCGATTGGAGCGCGCCGGAAAACAGTTCGCTGGCTGATGCGGAGTTCCCGTTGACCAGCACGGCTACCGGCAAGGACAGTTCGCTGTCAGACTCTGCTTTATAGACGATCGAATTATCAGAACGCGACTTTAAGGTCGTAATAACGTCTCCCTTATCTAAAAACAGATCGACGGTACCAAGCACCTCCGTCAGTCCACCGCCGGGATTGTCCCGCAGATCAATCAGCAACCCAACCGCGCCATCCTTCTGCGCTTCTTTTACCGCGTCGGTGAGCTCCGTAATAACACCGCCTGTAAACTCCTCAATGCGAATGTAAGCGACGTTTTCCGGCAGAAGCTCATACGATACGCGCGGCACGACGATTTCAGAACGGTAAACCGTAATTTCACGTTCTATTCCATCATGCAGGAGCAGTATCACGTCCGGGACGGCGTCATCCTTTGAAAACAACGCAAGGAAGGCTTCAAACTCCATGTTTGCTGCATCGGTTCCGTTGACTTTCAAAATGATGTCGCCGGGTACAACGCCCTGCGCCTCCATCGGTCCGCCGGCATATACTTTGGAAATGGCACTTCCCGTTTCATCCGGAACGATCACCATAATACCAAGGCCCTTGTATTCCCCGCTGTTGGTCTGCATCAGCTCCTGATACTGTTCCTCCGTATAATAGGCGGCATAAGTATCGCCAATACTGCCGATCATGCCGCGAAGCGCACCGTCCACCAAATGATTTTCACCGCTTTGTGACTGTACGTCTTCCATATAGTAATACTTGTCCTCTATGGTTTCTGCCATCTCAATCAGCGGTTTATACTGACCATATTGCGCATCCAGCTGTTTTTCGAATTCGCCGCGCATCACAAGCGCGGTCGCAAGAGACGCGATGAGCGCCGTAAGCAGAACATACCCTGCCATGATGAAACGATTCTGTCGCGGCGATTCCATCGGCCCTTCGCTGGGCGTCGATACGGCAGCATCTTTTTCCGAAATTGGGTTGCGATATTCCATCGATATTCTCGGTTCTTTTCTTTATTTTTGCACGCCTGATATTACACGGCTTTGCATGTCGTCAAGTTCACAAACGTCTAAATGACGTTCTGTTAGGCTGGAAAGTTCAGAGATCCCCGCCGGAACAGAAGCACCGGTGAGATCATGCAGTCGTGCGACATTGGCAAAATCGTCAGGCGCCGCCACTTCCAGCGCCGACAACACATGCGTGGCAAATTTATATGGGTTTGCGGTAGACAAAAGTACTGTTTTTGCGGTATCTCCCGTCTTCGCTACATAGCGTTCGTATACGATTTGTGCAACCGCTGTATGCGGATCCATCAGGTACCGATTTTGCCGCCATACCTTTCGAATCGTATCCAGCGTGTCTTCCTCCGTACACCAATCGGCATAAAACTCTTTGGAAAGCTGTGCAACCGCATCCTCTCCGATAGAGTATTCCCCAGAAGTTCTGAGCTGCGTCATCCATTCCCCAACCTGTTCAGGATCACGCCCGCTGATTTCAAAAAGCAAACGTTCAAGGTTTGAGGATACTAAAATATCAATCGAGCAGCTCATACTCTTGAAAAACGGACGATTATCATTGTAAACACCCGTCCGAAAAAAATCTGCCAGAACGTTGTTGCGGTTGGAAGCGCAAATCAGTTTGTTGATCGGCAAACCCATCCGCATAGCATAGTAACCAGCAAGAATGTCACCGAAGTTTCCGGTCGGCACGCAGAAGTTGATTCTCTCACCGCAAGAAATCTGCTTTTTCGCAGCAAGCTTTGCATAAGACGAAAAATAATATACGATCTGCGGCAGCAGTCGCCCAAAATTAATGGAATTGGCCGAAGAAAGCCGGTAGCCAAGTTCTTCCAAACGGGTTGCCGCCGCTTGGGATGCGAAAATCTGTTTTACGCCGGTTTGCGCATCGTCGAAATTACCACGCACGGCGCATACATCGACGTTTTTTCCGCGCTGTGTGACCATTTGAAGCCGCTGTGCTTCGGATACGCCGCCCTCCGGATAAAAAACCAGCACCCGTGTGCCCGGGACGTCGCAAAAGCCGGCAAGCGCCGCCTTTCCGGTATCCCCCGAGGTCGCCACAAGAATATAGACGTCCCGCGATTCGCCGGTTTTATCCAGCGAATCACGCATTAAATAAGGGAGCATTTGCAGCGCTATGTCTTTAAAAGCCATCGTTGGACCGTGCCATAGTTCCAAAACGGATTCCTGCTCCGTCAGATCATGCAGCGGTACTACCTCGGCCGTATCAAAAGATGCGTATGCAGCTTTGATATTGCCAGCCATTTTTTCTTTTTTCATCTCCGGCAGATAGAGCGCCATTACACGTTCTGCAATGGCGCAATAGTCGTCTGCCAACGGAATCAACGTCGCAATATCGAGTTTCGGAAACGATGCGGGAACGTACAGTCCGCCAGTCGGACAAATGCCGCGTACGATTGCCTGCGCCGCCGAGACGGCCTCGCCGCCTCTGGTACTTAGGTATTTCATGAAAAAGATTTCCTTTATGTTTGATTGGGGATGAATCGTTACAGTACCATGTCCTTTATAAAGGAGGGCAAGTCTTTCTCCGCTGCGGAAAGACTAACGATGATGTTGATGTTTCGCTTATCGGACAACGCCTTCATGCTAGCAAAAAGCTCTTCCAGCGTAGAAAGATCGTGATCGTTCAAGAAAGAAAGAAGACCGTCGATATACAGATATTCCAAGTCATAGTCCTGCGCTGCGATGCCGCAGATAAAGCCATAGATCATCTTTGGCGTCATGATGCCGTATTGTGCGGCATTGATAAAACGAATGTTCTTATCGAGATCGTACATGTAGCTGTTGTCGTCGTCGATGAATACCACGCTGCCTTTTGCCTGTTTTACCGCTGCGTTTGCGCGCTCCAGGATGCGTTTGGTCTTGCCTGCGCCTTTTTCTCCGAAGATAACTCCAATCAAGTCCGATTCCCCCTTTTAGTTTATTTGACTATATTATAGTCTTACAGATTATCATCACGCAAGCAAAACAAAAAAATGTTTCCTTCCGGCTCATTTTTGCCATAATATCGCTGAATGCAGATGCGGTTCGTTTTATGTCTCTACGGTTTTGCGAAAACCCGCTGAAAGTTTTTGCCGGTTGTGGTATAATATTTTCTCAATACGATTTTGTGAGGAAATATGGATCTTTCAAGACTGAATCAACCGCAATCGGAAGCCGTCTGCACCACAAACGGCCCGCTTTTAGTCCTTGCCGGCGCCGGGAGCGGCAAAACTCGCGTACTCACGCACAGGATTGCTTATCTGATGCAGGAATGTGGGATCAGCCCGAGAAATATCCTTGCGTTGACGTTCACCAACAAGGCCGCCGGAGAAATGCGGGAACGCGTGAGCGATTTGATTGGCACGGTTGCAAACGATCTCTGGGTAATGACATTTCACGCGTGCTGTGTACGTATTTTGCGCATGGAGATCGAGCGTTTGGGTTACAGCAAGACCTTTGTAATCTATGACGACGCCGACCAGCAATCGCTCTATAAAAAGATTATAAGGGAATTGAATTTAAACGATAAGGTATATACGCCAAGAGCGCTTGCCGGCGATATTTCAGAAGCGAAGAACCATTCGCAAAGCCCGCGTCAATATTTGATCGAATGCGGCAAGCCCTCCCCCGTTGTCGATGTTTACGATGCGTATCAAAAGCAGCTCAAATGCAACAACGCCTTGGATTTTGACGATCTGCTTCTAAAAACAAGCGAACTGTTTGCAACTTGTCCCGACGTGCTGGAAAAGTACCAGCGACGCTTCCGGTACATTTTGGTGGACGAGTATCAAGACACCAACATGACGCAATATCATATCGTATCCATGCTTGCAGCCCAGCATAAAAACATCTGTGTCGTTGGTGACGACGACCAGAGCATCTACGGTTGGCGCGGCGCGGATATTCGAAATATCCTCGAATTTGAAAAGGATTTTCCCGGTGCGAAGGTCATTCGTCTCGAGCAGAATTACCGTTCGACCGGAACCATCTTAAAAGCCGCAAACCTTGTAATTCAAAATAATAAAGGCAGAAAGTCCAAGACGCTCTGGACGGATCAGGGTAACGGAACCCCGATCGACCTGCATGAATGTACTGACGAGCGGGACGAGGCGACGTATCTTTGCAACCGGATTTTATCTGGGACGCTGCGCGGCGGGCGGCGATATGATGATTACGCCGTTCTCTATCGCACGCACGCACAAAGCCGTGTGCTTGAAATGTACCTGAAAAGCTATGACATCCCATATAAGGTTTACGGCGGAACGTCGTTCTTCCAGCGTGCGGAGGTCAAGGATATTCTGTCCTATTTGCGCTTATTGCAAAATCCGACGGACGACATTGCTTTTCTGCGCGTCATCAATGTTCCCAGGCGCGGCATCGGGCCTGCCGCCATCGCCGCATTACAGGAAGCTGCAAATAAAAATGCGACCTCGCTGTTTCACATTGCAATGGATCCGGCTTTGCTGCCACAAAAAATTGCCGGAAAAATGCAGTCCTTTTGTGATACCATTCAGCAGATCTACTTACATCTTGGACAGGAACCGTTGGCGGACACCACGGAGCTGTTGCTTTCTACGATCCACTACGACACGTATCTTCGAGAGGATCGCAAGGAAAACTATGATGCAAGAGCAGAAATCGTTTCTGAGCTTGTGGGCTATATCCGCGAGTTTGAAACGGGACTCACCGACCCGGACGCCGATCCGCTCTCGGTATTTCTGGAGAATGTCGCGCTCTTTTCGCAGGCGGATGATGTGGATGAACACAGCGGAGCGGTAACGCTTATGACGCTGCACAGTGCAAAGGGGCTTGAGTTTCCAGTCGTCTTTCTGCCCGGCTTTGAGGACGGGATCTTCCCCTCCTCGCAATCTCGCTTCGATCCGGACAGATTGGAAGAGGAACGCCGGCTGTGCTATGTGGGAATTACGCGTGCAAGAGAGGAACTGCACATTACCTTTGCAAACTCACGCATGCTGTATGGCAGAATCGAATCGTTTTTACCTTCCTGCTTTTTGCAGGAGCTCAAAGACGCTTTACCGGAGCAGGAGCCCGTTATTTCCCGTCCGGCGCCGAAACCACGCTATGAAGCGCCCGTATCGCAGGACATGCACACATTGAAAAAGCCGCAGAATAAACCGACGGGTGCAGCAGCCATTCCGACATACAACGTTGCAAGCCGCGCCGTCAATACTGCGGTGCTGACAGTGGGGCAGCGTGTACATCACAAAACCTTTGGCGATGGAAATGTTCTCACCGTTACCGGCAGCGGTACCGGGCAAGTTGCTGAAATCCACTTTGACACCGGCGCGATCAAAAAGATTGCGACGGCCTATGCGCCGATCGACTTACTTTAATGCTTTGCGCTTTTGGCTTACGACACAGGAGGTCTCTATGAATCGGCAGGAAGAGCTGACACAATTGCTATCGGCGCTCGGGCGCGCGTACTATGATGAAGACGCCCCCATGGTTTCTGATGCGGAATACGACAAGCTGTACGATGAACTTGTCGCTTTGGAAAAATCTACCGGCACGGTGCTTCCGGATTCCCCCACGCATCGCGTTGGCGGTACAGCTGTGTCCGGTTTTTTGCCGCATACGCATCTCGGACGCCTTTGGAGTCTTGATAAAGTACGAACAGAATCCGCACTTTCCGAATGGGTGGAACGGGTCGAGCGTCTGGCTGGCAATGATTTTACACCCGAATTCGGAGTGGAATATAAATTTGACGGTCTGACCGTCAACCTGACTTACGAACACGGTCGGCTCACACAAGGCGCGACCCGTGGAAACGGCGTAACCGGAGAAGGAATTTTAGAACAGATCAAGACCATCTGCCGCATACCGCTTACGATTCCGTTTACAGGGCGAATGGAGGTACAGGGCGAGTGCATCATGCGATTGTCGACGTTGGAGCAGTTTAATGAAACGGCACAAGAGCCGTTGAAGAATGCCAGAAACGCCGCAGCCGGTGCTCTGCGCAATCTGGATCCCAAGGTCACTGCCTCTCGAAAGCTCGACTGTTTTTGCTACAATGTCGGCTATATTGAGGGAAAGAGCTTGCAAAATCAGCAGGAAATGCTTGCATTTCTGCGTGAAAACGGCTTTCCCGTCAGCGAGTATATTCGATACTGCCATACGCCAAAGCAGTTGATTGCCGAAATTGAAGAGGCGGAAAAAATCCGGCCTGCGCTCGATTACTTAATTGATGGGATGGTCGTAAAGGTCACTGACTTCTCTGCCCGCGCACGTCTTGGTGCGACGGAGAAATTCCCACGCTGGGCGATGGCATTCAAATTCGCAGCAGAAGAAGTGACTGCAATTGTCGAAGACGTCACCTGGGAGGTCGGACGCACGGGAAAGCTGACCCCGCTTGCGCATCTTTCCCCCGTTGAATTGAGCGGTGCAACCGTAAAAAAGGCGACGCTCAACAATTATGACGACATCCAGCGCAAACACGTCGGCATCGGTTCGCGTGTTTTTGTGCGTCGCAGCAATGATGTTATCCCGGAGATTCTTTGCAGTGTTCCAGGTGACATTCCGGAGCGCTTTATCGACAAACCGCGTGTCTGTCCGCAGTGCGGCGCGCATGTTGAACAGCGGGGTGCGCATCTGTTTTGCACAAATTCCCTCTCCTGCAAACCGCAGATCGTGCGCATGCTCGACCACTATGCTGCGCGTGACGCAATGGACATTGAATCCCTCAGCACAAAAACCGCGGAAACGCTGATCGATACACTTGGGATCTCGACCATTCCCGATCTTTATGAAATCACGCTGGATCAGCTTCTGACGCTGGATGGCTTTGGCGAGAAAAAAGCGCAGAATCTTTTGTCCGCGTTGGATAACAGTAAGCACCGTCCGCTTTCTGCCTTCCTGTTTGCAATCGGCATCCCAAATGTGGGAGCAAAGACAGCCAAGGATCTTGCCAAAACCTTTGGCACATTTGAACGGCTTCGTCATGCCACACGGGAAGAATTGCTGGCGATTGCGGATATTGGAGATATTGTTGCGGACAGTATTGTTGACTTTCTGAGCGATCCAAAGCTGATCGGGCAGGTTGACAGACTTTTTGCGCTTGGCGTTTTACCTGTCGAAGCTGCAAAAAGCGAAGGCATGCAGCCGCTTGCCGGAAAGACCGTCGTTGTTACCGGAACGCTTCCGTCGCTCTCACGCCGCGACGCCGAAGACCTCATCGAACGGATGGGCGGAAAAGCCGCCGGAAGTGTCAGCAAGAAGACAAGCTACGTCTTAGCGGGCGAAAGCGCCGGTAGCAAGTTGGATAAAGCAAAAGAACTTGGTATTCCAGTTTTAAGTGAAGAAGAATTTTTACACCTGATCGGAGAATGACACACCCCATGCGACTTGGTAAACTTGATAACGACCGTTTGGAAGAACTGGTTCTGAACAAATTTGATAAGACACGGCCGGAATCCGCAACCGTACCGGAAGTAGGATTGTATTGCGCTATGCTGGATCTCTCCGGCGATTTGGCAATTCTCAGCTGCGACCCGATCACTTCCGCAAAGCTTGGCAGCCTCGGAGCGCTTACCGTACATGTTTCCTGCAACGATGCTGCCGCCGCAGGCGCAGACCCCGTAGGACTGCTCATTACATTGCTCGCGCCACCCGAAGCAACCTTTGACGAGATTGGACATCTTGCGGATGATATTGCACTTGCCGCAAAAAATGTCAATGTTGATATTTTGGGCGGTCATACGGAGGTGACGGACAGCGTTACCCGATATGTCACCAATACCACTGTCATCGCGCGGCTTTCAAAGGATCGCGTCATGCGTGGAATGCGCCCGGGCGATGATATTGTCCTGACCAAATGGGCCGCGCTGGAGGGGAGCGCCATTATAGCGGAAGATTATAAGGAATTGCTTGCGCAGCTCCCGGAAACGGTAGTCACCTCCGCACGCGCCTTCACCAAATATTTCTCCGTTGTGCCCGAAAGCCGTATCGCCATCAGAAACGGCGCAACCGCCATGCACGACGTAACAGAAGGCGGGGTTCTCGGCGCGTGTTGGGAAATGGGTTATGTTGCTAAGTGCGGGATGGAAATCGATGCCGAAAAAATCCCGGTGCTCCCCGAAACCGTCGCAATCTGCGAGCTCCTTTCGCTCGACCCGTTCCGTCTGATCTCCAGCGGCAGCATGCTGATTGCCTGTCAAGACGGCAAGGCTTTGGTTTATGCACTGCAAAATGCCGGGATCCACGCGTCTGTCATCGGCAAAGCCACGCCCGGCAGCGCGGTGCAATCAAACGGAACGTTGATTGATCCGCCCGGCGCGGACGAGCTGTATCGCTTGTCATCCTTTTAACAATATGGTATAATACATCGTTAGAAAATTGGGAGAATATGATTGCATGTTTAGTATGACGGGCTTTGGTCGCGGTAGCGCCAGCATCGACGGTCGAGAAATGACAATCGACCTGAAATCCGTAAACCACCGTTTTTTGGATCTCTCTATGCGGCTTCCGCGTCACCTCGCGTTTTTGGAGGATGTACTGCGCACGGAGCTAACAAGCGCACTTTCGCGCGGGCATATTGATATCTTTCTCAATTATGTAAACACCCGTTCGGACGCGCGAAGCGTTGTCATCAACGTGCCGTTGCTCACCGCTTTTGTCGATTCTGCCAAGCAGGCAAACAAGAGCTTGGGCCTGCCCGATGATCTATCGCTTTCTACAGCGCTGCGGCTGCCGGACGTATCGGAAATCCGTGAGGCGGACGAAGACCGCGAAGCAGTTACCACGCTGTGCAGGGAAGCATTGAGGAATGCGGTGCAGGAGCTTCGGCAGATGCGCCTTCTCGAGGGAGAGCGGCTGAAAAATGATTTCTCCGAGCGCCGCGATACCGTGCTGTCCCTAACCAAAGAAATCGAAGCGCGCGCGCCTTTGGTTGTAGAAGAATATCGCGCAAAGCTTACTGAGCGTATCGAATCACTCTTGGGATCAACCGAAGTTGATCGTGCGCGGCTTGCGACAGAAGTCGCTCTGTTTGCGGACAAGGCGAGCATCGACGAGGAAATCACACGTTTGTATAGCCATACGGAACAATTCGGGCTGCTTCTCAAGGATGCCCAGCCGACAGGGCGAAGGTTGGATTTTGTCGTGCAGGAAATGAACCGTGAATTCAACACCATCGGCTCCAAGGCAAATGACGCGGCGTTGACAAATCTCGTTCTGACCGGCAAAGCGGAGATTGAAAAAATCCGCGAGCAGGTGCAGAATATCGAATAAGGAAAGGGTAGGTTTTCATGAGCTTTCAAGCAGTCAATATCGGTTTTGGCAACATTGTTTCGGCCAACCGTCTCATCGCCATTGTCAGCCCGGAATCCGCGCCGATCAAGCGCATTGTGCAGGAAGCCCGTGAAGCCGGACGTCTGATTGACGCAACCTGTGGCAGACGTACGCGCGCTGTTGTTATCACAGACAGCGATCACGTTATTCTATCGGCAATTCAGCCGGAAACGATTGCAAACCGTCTCGACGCGCATACTGACGTCGAAGATGCAGAATGAAATACGCGTGGAGGTAACATCCCGATGAATCAATCTCGAAAGGGGCTTCTTCTGGTCGTCTCAGGCCCTGCCGGCGTCGGCAAAGGTACGATCGATCAGGCTTTGCTCTCGCGGCATGACAACATGAAGCTGTCTGTATCCGCAACAACGCGCAATCCCCGCCCCGGTGAAATTAACGGCGTTCACTATTTCTTCGTCACCGAAAATCAATTTCGGCACATGATCGATGAAAATGCGTTTCTGGAATACATGCACGTATTCAACATGAATTATTATGGCACGCCAAAGAGCTTTGTAGAAGACGAAATCAACTCCGGTCACGATGTGATACTTGAAATCGACGTCCAGGGCGCCATGCGCGTGAAGTCCGCTTATCCGGACGCGGTGCTGATTTTTGTCGCCCCCCCATCGATGAGCGCGTTAAAGTCCCGTCTTATCGGTCGCGGAACAGAAACGCCGGAAGCAATTGAAAAACGCTTCAACACCGCCTTTACAGAAATGACCTTCCTTGACCGCTACGATTATGTGGTCGTAAACGACGTCATCGACGCGGCCGTTAACAGAATGGAACATATTGTAGACGCTGAAAAATGCCGTATTTGTCGAAATGCGGCGTTGATTGAAAAATTAACCGGAGGAAATGAAAAATGATAAATCAACCGCTCAATGAACTGATCGAAAAAGCCGGCTGCCGCTATATGCTTGTTACCGCCGTTGCAACCCGCGCACGCCAATTGCAGGATGACCAGGAAAAGCTTGGCGACCGCAAGCCCGTTTCCGTCGCCGTAGATGAATTGTACAGCGATGAACTGAAGCTGGAATACCCGCCGGAATATTATCAGGAATAAACCTGTTACATTGAAAGCAGGCACAGTGAGAGCGGGTGGGTTCATCCGCTCTTTTTTATCGGTGAGGTTACAATATCTTGCAATCGGGAGGTCGCGTTGTGTATTGCGAAGTCATCATTGACATATCTCACGCGGAGGTAGACAGAACGTTTACCTACCGGATTCCGGAAGCGCTGACCGTTCTGCCCGGAATGCTGGTCGCTCTCCCATTTGGCGCAAAAAATGCAAAAAAGGAAGGCTTTGTCATCCGGATGTGTCAATGTCCTCCGGAGGGTGTTCTGCCAAAAGAGGTTTTGGAAACGCTTTTGCCCTACCCCGTCCTTTTGCCAGATCAGATCGAGCTCGCCGAGTGGATTGCAAAAAATTACAATTGTCTGCTGGTCGATGCGCTTCGTTTGATGATACCTTCCCAGCTGCGCGGCGGCCGCGTGCGCGAGAAGATCCAACGCGCCGTATCGATCCCCGCAGAAAGCGACATTGCAAAGCTGCGCGCAAGTCTGTTTGATAAATCAGGAAAGCCCCGTTCTCAAAAGCAGCTGGAAGTATTCGATCTGCTGACAAAACGCGGTGAGATGCTGGCAACCGACATTGCAGCTTTTTTACCGGGCGCCGCCGCTGCAATCAGCGCGCTTGAAAAACGCGGCTATATTACGGAGCGCGGCAAAATCACATTTCGCCGTCCGGCGGTAACGGGTCGGAAGGAGGATAAGCTGATTACCCTGAATCCAGCGCAACAAAAGGCTGTGGATACGATCACCTCCGCTCTTGCCTCGCCCGCTGAAGGTGGGCGAACATTTCTTCTGCATGGCGTAACGGGAAGCGGAAAAACGGAGGTGTACATGCACTGCATCGCGGCATGTGTTGCGTCCGGAAAACAGGCGATCGTGCTTGTACCGGAGATTTCTCTGACACCGCAGACCGTTGGACTTTTTCAAGCACGCTTTGGCGACGATGTAGCGGTTTTGCATTCCCGGCTCTCGGCCGGCGAACGCTTCGATGAATGGCGGCGCATTCGTCTGGGAAAGGCCCACGTTGTAATCGGCGCAAGGAGCGCCATATTCGCACCGCTTCCATCCCTCTCGCTCATCATCATCGATGAGGAGCATGAGCCGAGTTACCAGAGCGAAACAACACCTCGCTACAATGCGGTCGAGGTTGCGCTGCATCGCAGCGCCGCTATGGAAGCAACGCTTATTTTAGGCAGCGCGACGCCGTCTCTACTGTCTTATTATCGGGCCTCCAGCGGTCGGTATACGCTATTGACACTTTCAGAACGTGTCGCCGGACGGCCGCTGCCCGACGTCGAGATCATCGATATGCGCGAGGAGTTTATCGCCGGCAACAACGGTATCTTTTCCGGGCGGCTTGTACAGTGCCTTACGGCGTGCGTGACGTCTGGAAAGCAGGCGATGCTTTTTTTGAACCGGCGCGGTTATTCAACGTTTGTGTCTTGTCGTGCCTGCGGCGAGGTGATTCAATGCCCAAACTGTGATATTTCCATGACCTATCACAAATCAGAAAACCGCATGAAATGCCACTTCTGCGGTGAAACGCGTCCTTTTCCAGAGAAATGCCCCTCCTGTGGTAAGCCGTTCATCAAATACTTTGGAGTTGGAACAGAGCAGGTAGAAGAAGCGGTACACGCCCTTTTCCCCGATCTTTCCGTACTGCGTATGGACACGGATACCATGAAGCGCAAGGATGCAATGCAGCAAATGCTCGATAGCTTTGCGCGAGGCGACGCGAAAATTCTCATCGGTACGCAGATGATTGCAAAAGGACACGATTTTCCGAACGTCACGCTGGTCGGTGTGGTCGCAGCGGATTCCACGCTCTCAATTCCAGATTATCGCAGCACAGAACGAACGTTCCAGCTTTTGACGCAGGTGGAAGGTCGTGCCGGTCGAGATGAGACGCCGGGGCACGTCGTAGTACAGACCTATGCCCCAGAACACCCGGCAATTCGATTTGCAAAAGCACAGGATTATCCCGGCTTCTTCAAATATGAGCTTGCCGAACGCCGAAAAGCGCTCTTTCCACCATACTCCCTATTTTTGAGAGTGCTTTTCTCCGGTATTGACGAAGCAGCGCTTTCAGACGCCGGTGAAAGCTATGCGCGTTCGTTGGAGACCGAAATTCGAAAGGTGCTCGGAAAGGACGACAACGAGCTTTTGCTTTTAATCGCTTCCCCCGCCCCCATAAAAAAGCGGCTTGGCATGTATCGCTATCAGATCTTGATAAAGCTGCTCCGAACGAAAAATACGGCTGCCGTAATTCGAACGGTTTACGAATACGCCGCATTGCATCGAAACGAGCAATTTGCTATGATCGAAGTAAATCCACAGGATATGTTTTAATCCCTCACGGATAAGGATGGAAAAATGGAACAACAACAAACCCGTAAAACCAACTGGAAATTGATTGGGAGTCTCTCGAAAGGATATAAAACGCGCCTCATCCTGGCTGCTGTCTGTACGCTCATGGCGGTAGCCGCGTCCTTTGCGATCCCGTTTGTAACAAGCTTCACGCTGGACTATGTTCTCTCTGGCGCCGATATGCAGCTGCCGCAGTTTCTCAGCCGCTGGTTGTTGCTTCACGGCGGAAGATCCTACATGGCAGAGAATCTGTTTCTCTGCGGGCTTTTGCTGTTTATTCTAACGCTTATCAACGGTCTTTTCACGTTTCTGCGGCGGAGAAACGTCGCCTATGTGACAGAGGGGGTTGCCAAGGATCTTCGCAACCGGTTGTACCGTCATCTGGAAGATGTTCCCTACGATTACCACAAGCACGTTTCCACTGGCGATCTTGTGCAGCGCTGTACGTCGGACGTAGATACGATTCGTCGCTTTATCAGCGTACAATTGATGGATATTGTCCGAATCTTCTTTATGGTTATTGTCGCTGTAACAGTCATGTTCACCGTTGATTGGCGTATGGCAATATTTTCGACCTGCATGATGCCGCTGTTAACGCTAAGCTCGTTTGTATATTTTCGCCGTGTACGCAAATACTTCACCGATTCCGACGAAGCGGAAGGTAAGCTCTCCACCGCATTGCAGGAAAACCTTACCGGTATGCGCGTTGTACGCGCGTTTGGTCAACAGAAAAATGAAATCGATAAATTTACCGCCTGCAACGAGGACTTTCGCCAAAAGACGTACAGGCTGCTTCGTTTGCTTGCTTTCTATTGGGGCTCTTCCGATGCAGCTGGATATCTGCAAATTGCGCTCTCGCTGTGCGTAGGCGCAGCGTTTGCCGTCGGCGGAAGCTTTACACTGGGCGGCGTCACGCTGTTTGCGACGTATACAAGTATGTTGACATGGCCAGTTCGGCAATTGGGACGGATCCTGGCCGATCTCGGCAAAGCCGCCGTCTCCCTTGGTCGGCTTGATGAGATTTTAGCGGCTCCGCTGGAGCAGGAACCAGGCAAAGCGGAAAAACCGGATCTTGCCGGCGATGTTGTGTTCGATCACGTCTGTTTCGGATACGATCGTTATGACGACGTTCTCAAGGATGTGTCCTTTACTGCGCATCGAGGGCAAACCATCGCAATTCTCGGCGCAACAGGCTCTGGAAAATCCAGTCTCGTACAGCTGATGCAGCGACTTTATACCGTCACCGGCGGCAGCGTCCAAATCAACGGCACGAATATCAATGACATAGAACACGGTTATCTCAGACGGAATATTGCCATTGTCTTACAGGAGCCGTTTCTCTATTCCCGCACGATATTGGAAAACATTCGCATTGTGAAGCCTGACGCCACTTTGGACGAAGTATATGACGCCGCGCGAACCGCCTCCGTCCACGATGTGATCGAATCGTTTGACGCAGGCTATGATACGGTCGTCGGTGAGCGCGGCGTTACGCTTTCCGGAGGACAGCAGCAAAGAGTCGCCATTGCAAGAACCCTCATGCAGCAAGCGCCAATCCTGATATTCGACGATTCGATGAGCGCCGTGGACACGGAAACGGACGCTGCAATTCGAAAGGCGCTTTCCGCTATGCACCATGAGGGGATCACGTTCCTGATCTCCCATCGCATTACGACGCTTTGCGAAGCAGACAACATCCTCGTTTTGGAAAATGGGCGGATCGTCCAGCAAGGTACACATGAACAGCTTTTACAATGCGACGGGCTGTATCGTCGTATAGCCGCCATACAAGAGATGTCAGGGCAAGGAGGCGAGACAAAATGAACATGCCGGAAGAACAGGATTTTACCGCGCAAAAAGTAGACCTCTCCCTTTGGAAAAGATTGTTTTCCTATGCGCTGCGCAATCGACGTATTGTCATTTCCATGATACTTGCACTGGTGCTGGTTGCTCTGGTGGATACGCTTTATCCGTTGTTTTCCAGCTATGCTATCGACCGTTTTATCGTCCCGGGCATGGCGGAAGGAATCGTGCCATTTGGCGTCTTCTATGCTGTAACGATCCTATTGCAGGGTGCAGGAACCGTGCTTTTCATCGCGCAAGCCGGAAATTTGGAAATGCGCATCTCCTACGATATTCGACAGGAGGCGTTTTTAAAGCTCCAAAATCTTTCTTTTTCCTTCTACGACCATACCGCAGTCGGTTATCTGATGGCGCGTATGATTTCTGACGTCTCTCGTCTCTCCGAGATGATTGCATGGAGCATTGTCGATCTCCTCTGGGCAGGCTTCTACGCGATCGGCGTTATTGTAACGCTGCTCAGTCTCAATTGGAGGTTGGCTCTCATCGTGCTTGCCGTACTTCCTCCCCTCTTTCTTGTCAGCATCATACTCCAAAAAAAGATTTTGAAGCATCAACGAGAGGCAAGAAAGCAAAACTCGAAAATCACCGGCGCCTTTAATGAAGGCATCATGGGCGCAATGACGACCAAAACACTGGTTCGGGAAGATGCAAATGCAGCGGAATTTCAGGAACTTACGGAGAAAATGCGCCGCATTTCCATTCGCAGCTCGCTCATTTCCGCCGTGTTTTTCCCGCTCATCATCTCTCTCGGCGCGGTAGGAACAGCGCTTGCGCTGACCATTGGCGGCAGCAGCGCCGCCAGCGGTGCGGTGTCCATTATCGGAACAATCACGGTGGGAACCCTTGTCGCTTTCATTTCCTACTCTACGCAGCTTTTTGATCCGATTCAACAGATCGCAAACATTTTCGCAGAACTGCAAAGTGCGGAAGCTTCTGCCGAACGTGTCATGGCATTGCTCAATACGGAATCCGACATCACAGATTCACCCGAAATTCTTAAAAAATACGGTGATATTCTGCACCCATATCGGGAGAACTGGGAAGATATTGCAGGAGATATAACGTTCGAAAATGTTTCTTTCTCTTATAAGAAAAGCGAAACAATACTGTCTGATTTCAATCTGCATGTAAAACCCGGCGAAACGATCGCGCTGGTTGGTGAAACCGGCGCCGGCAAGAGCACGATCGTCAACCTTGTCTGCCGTTTTTATGAGCCGACGGCGGGGCGGATCCTGATCGACGGAACCGACTACCGCGAACGTTCTCAACTCTGGTTACAATCGCACCTAGGGTATGTATTGCAGTCGCCCCATCTGTTTTCGGGTACAATCCGCGATAATATCTGCTTTGGCAAACCTGACGCAACCGATGAGCAGATCAAACGCGCCGCGCAGCTGGTACATGCTGAAGAATTTATTTTGAATCAGGAACAAGGATATGCTACCGAAGTCGGTGAAGGCGGTGTTCGTCTCTCTACCGGTCAAAAGCAGTTGATCTCCTTTGCCCGCGTTATGCTTGCGGATCCACAAATATTCGTCTTGGATGAAGCAACAAGCTCGATTGATACCGAAACTGAACAGTTGATACAAGACGCCATCACCAATGTGTTGAATGGACGAACCAGTTTTATTGTGGCGCACCGTCTTTCTACCATTCGAAACGCCGATCGAATTCTCGTTATTCGAGATGGAACTGTCACAGAATCCGGAAATCACAATGAATTGCTGCGCCTTGGCGGCTATTATCACGACCTCTATACGCGGCAATTCCGCGAGCAGGCGACGCAGGAAAAACTATCTGAAATTAAATCATAAGTGTCAAGAGCGCCGTTTGAAAATCGGCGCTTTGTTTCTGTTTTTTTAGCAGGATCCGTGATCGCACATGTAAAAATTGGGAATAGGATCGGATATTTCTCAGTGAACGCTTTTTAAACGAAAAGCATGAACCGCATATCACAAACGCGCGGTTCATGCTTCATTCCGTAGAAAAACAGCTCGTCACGGACGGCCTTCTGAATTTGATTTAGAGGTATCGAATCTCGAGCGAGCCAAAGGCAGTGTCACCCGAAAGCGCAATGCTATACGGTGCATTTTCATCAGGCCGTCCCGTCACAGACATAGAACCAAACGCCTTATCAACGTCCATGCTAACAATCCGAATCGTTCTTGGCAAGATGATTTCATATGCGCCGAAGGAAACGTCTACCTTCAGTATAGCGCCGGATTGCACACTCGGACAAGCGGAAAGATCCAGCGACCCCTTACCGAACGAAAGATCGATATCTCCACCCGAAAATTCTTCCGTAACCGAACGATGATCCTCGGTAAAAGCACAGTCGCAATACACGAACCCATTCTCAAACGAATAGGTGCTGCGCGCCTCGCGGTCGCTACCCCCGCGAAAGCTGCGTCCATATTTTGCATGGCGGCGCTTTTTGAACAGCGCATCGCACAAGATGGTTAATCCCAGCAAAATCAATGCGACCGGCCAAATGATTGACCAATTGATTGCAAACGTAACAATGCCGATATTGAAAAGCAAATAATATAGTCCAAACAGCCCAAGCCCGACAGAAAACGGCGAAATATGTTCGATTGACCACTGAACCCCCAGTAAAATCAGCAGAGCTGGCCAGCAAACGCCCCAGAAATTGACGCCGGAATTCAAAAATACAGTTCGGCTTAATAGAAAAGCCACACCCATCAATACAAGCAAAATCGCAAAGAAGATCCCACTGCGTTTTCCCGAATTGTATTCAAAGGTGAAACCTTCTTTTCCTTTTTTCTCTTTTCCGCCATCCACTACCACGACATGCGGTTCGACCGGCTTTACACCAAGGAGCTCATCCGTGCTGATTCCAAGCACCTCCGCCAGTTGCGGAATAATGGAAATATCCGGGCACGACACATCATTCTCCCATTTGCTGACTGCTTGCGGCGATACATTCAAACGCTCCGCCAATTGCTCCTGTGTTAATCCCTTCTCCTTCCGAAGTGTCATAATTCGCTTTCCCATAGTCGTCTGTTCCATAAATATGACCATTCCTTTCTGCGAAAGGCACAAAACGGGATGAAACCGGTG
>CAZWUK010000006.1:18787-42307 GCA_964636685.1 uncultured Oscillospiraceae bacterium | reverse complement strand
TTACCGGCGCATTAGAAACCAGTATCATTTTCTTTGTCGCGCCGCCGAGCGCGAAAGAACAGGAGCAGGCAAACCATCTGCCTGCCCCCTTTTTGTCTCCGATGATCTAGGCCACCAGAAACTGCAATTCCGCGCGGAACAAATCCCCGTCGATGAACAGCCGGAACTGCCCCTTTTGCAGCTCGGTCAGGCTCTTTGCGATGGAGAGCCCAAGCCCGCTGCCCTCGGAGGTTCTCGCGCTGTCGCCGCGTACAAAGCGCTCGGTCAGCTCCTCCGGCGAGATATTCAGCGCCGCGCGGGAAACGTTCTTGACCGAGATGGTCACAAGATTCCCGTTTCGCACGGCGGTGCAATAGACCCGCGTGCCCGGCATGGCATACTTGACCACATTGTTCAAGAGATTATCGAATACCCGCCACAGCAGCCGCCCGTCCGCCATGATTTGCAGCGGCTCCTCCGGCGCGGTCACGACCGGGGAGACGTTTGCCGCCGCCAGCTTTTCGGCATACTCCGCAAGGCTCTGGTTCAAGATCTCCACCGCGTTTGTCGGCATGAGGTTGACGTTGATGGCGCCGCTCGAGGCGCGGCTTGCTTCCACAAGATCCTCCGTCAGCTTTTTGAGCTTTGCGGCCTGCCGGTCAAGTACCTCCACATAGCCCTTTGCCGTTTCGTTTTCAAGCGCCTCTTTTTTGAGAAGATCCACATAGCTGACGATGGAGGTCAAGGGCGTTTTGAGGTCGTGCGAAACGTTGGTGATGAGGTCGGTCTTCATGCGCTCGCTCTTCATGCGCTCCTCCACCGCACGGCTCATGCCCCGGGAAATGCTGTTGAGGTTTTCACCGTGCTCTTTGAAGCCCAGATGCAGCTTTTCTGTATCGACCTGCTGCTCCATATGTCCCTCGGCCAGAGCCCTTGCGCCATCCTGCAAGCGTTTCCACTCCAGAGCGGTATAGCAGGCAAGCACAAACAGTCCAATGGCTGCCGCCGCAAACAGCAGTGCGGGAAATGGGTTGTAGCGCGCGGCGGAAAAGGTAATCATCAAAAACAGTCCCGCTGCAACAAAGCACAAAATGGTTTTCCAGAGCACGGGCAGGTTGGAAAAGATCGTTCGAATGCCGCGGCAGACCCACTTGATGAATTTCCAGACCCCGAGAATGCACCACCCGACGGCGCAGGAGCGCCAGAAGGTATGCGTCTTGATTCTGGCGCCGGCGCTCATGCACAATGCCAATAGCATCAGTCCGATGATGCAGGCGATGAGCACGGCGACGGTTAAAACCGTTGCGTTGGGGACATAGAGCGCGTTTGCGTAAGTTGCCACCGCCCAGCAGAAAAAGTAGGAAACCAATCCGAACACAACGGCGAGAAGATCAAACGGCAGCTTATCAAACCAAGTGCGGCGGGGCAGTACGCTGTCGCTGTGCCGGCCGGAAGCGCACATGAGAAAGATGAATAGCAGCAGCCCCAGCACCGAGGCGACAATGGCTACGATCAAAAGCGGCTGCTGGTTGGAAAACAGCCAGTCGGCATTGCGATACACCGTGCGGAGACTGTCGTCCGCCGTGAGTGCCGACGCCACATAACCCGTGATCTCGATCGCTTCATCCTGCGGAGCAATGAAGGCGTAGGTTGACTGGAACTGGGTTGCTGCGGCGGGCAGGAGCGATTCGCCCTCGCGCAGGGAGGATTTGATGACCATGCCGTCGCTGTTTGTGATCGTGTAGCGGTAATTCGTGTTTTCCGGCGCCAACAGCACGGTCAATCCGTCATAGTAGGCGCCGCCGGCGTCACCCTGCTGCTCGGCGAGAAAAAGCCGGTAGCTTTCCAGGTTCCAGTGTTGCAGCTCGCGGTTTAGCAGGCTGCTTTCTGCCGCGTTCATGAGATGGTTTTGCTCCTGCTCGATCATGGTATAGGCTGCGCCTGTGCCGGAGAGCAGTGCGACTGCAAACAGCGCGGTCAAAACGACGACCGCCGTAAACTTGACCCAAAATAGATGCGTGGGTTTCTTAACAGGCACTCCGGTTTCCGCGGAGGGCTTTATTTCGGTTTGTTCCATGTTTCATTCCCCTTCTCGCTGCGGAAAATGCGCACGGAAGCGCAGATAGAGCGCAACGATGATCCGATTCCAAAGATTGTGCGTCATACGGTTGCCTTTCGATCCTCAATCTTGTAGCCCTGTCCCCACACGACCTTGATGTAGCGCGGTTCGGCGGGATTGATCTCGATCTTTTCGCGCAGATGCCGGATGTGAACGGCGACGGTGTTTTCCGCGCCGTAGCCGGGGTCGCTCCAGACTGCTTCGTAGATCTGTTTGGAGGAAAAGACGCGATTCTTGTGCTCCAAAAGAAGCTTTAGAATCCCGTATTCGATCGGGGTGAGCGCAACGTTGTCTCCATCCAGCGTGACGGTCTTTGCCGCGTCGTCCAGCACGATCCCGCCGAGTATGAGCTGCTTGGGCTTTTGCGCCATGGCGCCCAGCATGGTGTAGCGGCGGATCTGGGACTTGACGCGCGCAATCAGCTCCACGGGGTTAAAGGGCTTTGTCACATAGTCGTCCGCGCCGATGGTCAACCCCAGCACCTTATCGGAATCCTCACTCTTTGCCGTGAGCAAAATGACGGGGATATTGCTCGTTTCCCGCAGCTTTGCCGTGGCGGAGATGCCGTCCATGGCGGGCATCATGATGTCCATCAGCGCTAAATGGATATCCTGTTGCTCCAGCACGTTGAGCGCCTCGCGTCCGGTGGAAGCCGTAAAGGTCTTGTAGCCTTCCGCCGTGAGATAGATGTTGAGTGCGGATACGATGTCGGGATCGTCGTCGCAGATCAGGATGTTGTACATTGTTTCACCTCATGCTTTGGATTGTACCGAATCGGGGATTAACATATAAGCCGCAAACCAATTAAGAAATCGTTAAGATACCGGTAGAAAGCGGCATATTTTGCAATATTGCTGAAAAAAAAGCGGCGAAAGAACGCCGCGCCGGCACGCGTTCCTGTGTCCGCAGACACAAAAAAACGCAGCCGTGATGATGATTGATAACAGCAGCAGCGCCGCCCTAGACGAGTCTTAGCAGCGTTGCGTATACCAGCCGGTCGGCCTGAATGACCAGCATTGCGTATTGGGGTGTGGCAAGCTCCATTTCCGGCAGCGTAACCCGCCCCGTTTCCTCGTCCCACACACAGGGGCGCATGGCCGCTGCCGCGCCGCTGTCCGTGCCGTCGTCCTGCTCGATCAGAACAAGGTGCATCAGTCCAGTCGCTTCCGGGATGTGAGAAAGCGTCAGCGTATCGCCCGCGCGGACGGTCATGACGTCGCCAAAGGCGTTGGAGTTGCGCCAGACGTCGGAGAGCAGAAAGCCGTTGCCGTTGCGATAGCAGAGGAGCGTCTCCATCACGGCTGCGCCGTCGGGCGATTCCACCGCGAGCGCCAGCTGTTCTCCCACCGAGGCGGCATCGGCCGCAGCGGTCAGCGGTACAAACTGGAGCTGCGCCCAAAGCGCACGATCGGTTCCCTCCCACGGCAGGCCGGAGGGCAGAAACTGCTTTGTCTCCGAAAGCGGCGCGACCGGTCGATCGCCGTCGAGCAGCGTCACGGAAGCAGGCTGTGCTGCTTCGGGTACAATCAGCAGATACCCGCCGGGATAGGCGACGTCCTCCACCGTAAAGCGATACATCGCGCACTGCGCCATGCTGCCGGAAAGAAACGTTGCCATTGCGCGCGTGGTTTTTACAACGGCGGCGGGATTGGCTTTGTCAAAAGCAAAGGAGGTACCGAACAGGATGGTATAGGCGCTGTCGCGCGTGAGATGGAGCTTGCCGGCGCGCGCGCCGCTGGTGCGGCCGCTCACCCGTCCGTCTTCCACAACGTATAGCTCCGGCGCCTGGTCGGCCATGCCCGCAACGATATACGTTCGATTTTCCCGGATGGCCTGACAGTAAAAGACAAACCGGCTCTCGGCGTTCTCATCGATCACCGTACCCCCGTCCGCGGTCAAATGCGCGGCAATCGCCGTGATGCCGTCGTTGCCGACCGCGCCGGAGGAAATGAGACGGATGGCGATGGGCTCGGGCGTCGGTTCGGGCGCTTTTTTTTCGATCTTGGGCATAGAAAACACCACGGCCGTGACGATCACCGTAACGGCGGCAAGAACCAAAAGCACTGCCCGAAGCACCCGCTGCATAACAACCTTCCTTTGTCCGGATTCAAACTAACGGCAGATCAGGGACACAATACGGTGGCGATGTAGTAGCAGTCCTCTGTTTCGAGCACAAGCCGCAGCCGCATGTTCTGCACGTTTTCCGGTATCGCTATTCTACCATCCTTCACCGCCGTTTGCACGATTCGATCGCCAGAAAGCCCCAATTCGTCATCATTCGTGCCCGGCAGAAGCAGATAGAGCGCTTGAACGTCCTCCGGGAGCCGGTCGATCTGCACAAAACCGTTTTCCGCGGGTACGCCGACCGTGCCGCCGAGGTTGGAGCACCAGACGTCCGAAAGCAGCATGCCGTGCTTTTCGGCCACGGTCAGCGGCGTCACATAGCTGCTGCATACAAGCAGCGGCTGGTCGTCTCCCTGCGGCAGCGCGCGCGTCTGCATGGGGCAAAAGCGGATACGGTCATAGAGCTCATGCTGCGTGCCCGCCCAAGGGAGCGGGATACCGTTCTTGGCGGCGGCCTGCCGGAACGCATCCGACGCGGCGGTGCCGACAGACGCTTCCCCGCTGAAAAATTCCAGACCGGCCAGCGTGCCGGCGCTTTCGCCGCTCACGATCAAAAACACGTCGCCCAGCGCGGCGGGGTTGGAGGCTGTGACATTTTGCGGATCGGCGGTACCGGAAAAAAGCGTTGCGTCGGTCTTGCTGCCGTCCCCGAATGTCGCCGTGACGGAAGTTACCGCAGGCTCTGCCGTGAGCGTTCGACCAAAGACGAGCGTTTTGCCAAACAGACGGCTGACGTTGACGCTCCAACAGTCGGCATTGGTCGTGAGACTGATCGCATTGTCGCGCTCCAGATAGCAAAGCGCTAGCGCGCTTTCAGCGACCTGCTGCTGTTCGTATAGAACAAGAACGCCGTCTCCAAAAGGCTCGACCGCGTAAAAATCCACCGTGCGCATGGCGTCCTCTCGCGCGCCGCAGCTTGTGTACAAGAGCCGGATGACCGCCTCCGTGACCGCGTCGGACAGGCTGCCCAAGTTGCGACCGATATAGCTGCGCCACAAAAGCGTCGGCTCCGCCGTTGGCTCCGGGGTCGTCTCCTCGATGAACGGCGTATTCGATACCTGCGGCGTATTCACAGCGGACGGGGTGCAGCCGAAAAACAGCGCGGCGCTTAAAAAAAGCCCCAGCATTTTTACAATCCGCATTCGGTTTCTCCTCTCGACGGCGTTTGGAAGATCAATATATTATAAATACGATTCTTCTCATGAAAAGGTTGCCGAAAAAAAGAAAAACGAATTGTGAACAAAGCACCGGCGTAGGGTATATCGTGAAAAGCGTTGACTTATTGCCGCAATACGGCTACACTTTCCTTACACACCCGTCAGGGGAAGTCCGGTGCAAATCCGGCGCAGCCCCCGCTATCGTGAGATGGTTTTCCATCGAGTCGGAATGCCTGACGGATGCAGGACTCCCATGGTTTCTGCGGTGGGCGGAAGGGGTGTGCTTTTTTTGCAATTTGCGCACCGTTTGCCCCCGATCGCTTTGACCGGGGGCAAATTTCGTTTTCGGAGGGAGAACAATCATGGAGAACAGAAACAACAAAAAGAAGCTCTGGATCGGCATTCTCGCGACGGTGCTGCTGGTCGCGGCGGTGGCGGTATTTGCCATCGTCTACAAAAACGCGCAGCAACCCGCGCGGCAGGGCGAAAAGAACGTCACGGTTGCGATTGTTGACGCAGACGGCAACAAAGAAGAAAAGCAGCTGAAAACCGACGCGGAATATCTCGGTGAAGCGCTGCAAGACGCAAAGCTTGTCGAGGGCGAACTGTCGGAGTACGGGCTGTTTATCAAGTCTGTAAACGGCATAGCGGCAGACGACGCCTTGCAGCAATGGTGGTGCATCACCAAGGGCGGCGCGGATGTCCTCACCGGCGCGGATACCACACCCATTGCCGACGGCGACACCTTTGAGCTGACGCTCAAGACCGGCTGGTAAGGTGGAACGCGAATCCGCCGCGCCCAAAATCATGGGCGTTGAGGCGACAAAAAAAGCAGGAAAGCAGCACATCTCCGTACGGACGCTGGCGCTGCTTTCCGTGCTTTCGGCAATGATGATCGTCTCGCAGGTTGCCATGGCGGCATTGCCCAATATTGAGCTTGTGTCGCTGCTCATCATTCTTGCCACGGTCTTTTTCGGCTGGCAGGCGCTGTATGCGGTCGTCGTCTTCATCCTGGTCGAGGGGTTGCTGTACGGCTTTTCCCTGTGGTTTTTCA
Source organism: uncultured Oscillospiraceae bacterium (assembly GCA_964636685.1). Taxonomy (GTDB): domain Bacteria; phylum Bacillota; class Clostridia; order Christensenellales; family CAG-138; genus CAZWUK01. The sequence goes on along the minus strand of CAZWUK010000006.1, from coordinate 35,874 downwards.
CATGGCTGTATCTCTGGCCCATCCTTGTGGCGCTCACGATGCTCTTTCGCAGCTTCATTGGGGCGTCGCCCTTCGGCTGGGCGCTGCTTTCCGGGGCGTACGGACTGCTTTTCGGGTTCTTTTACGCGGTGGTATATCTGCCCATCGGCGGGCTGCAAAGTATGCTCGCCTATTGGGTCGCGGGGTTTTTGTTTGACATTGCGCACTGCGTCGGAAACTTCGTACTTTGTCTGGTTTTGTTCAAACCCCTGTATCTTCTGCTTTCCCGATTGACAAGCGTCAATCCCAATGCTAAAGTAAATTTAGGCAGTAAAAAATAATTTTAGCGCGGAGGCAGTTATGGAAAAGCTCGTCATCGCACTGGGCGGCAACGCCCTGCAGGAGGGAAAAGGACCCGCGACGGCAGAGGCGCAGCTCGCCGTCATTCAAAAGACATGCCGCTATATCGCAGACATCATGCAGAAGCGGGTCTATGAGGTCATCCTTGCGCACGGCAACGGGCCGCAGGTCGGCCGCATTCTGTTGCAAAACGAAAATTCCACCGCCATCACACCCGCCATGCCGTTTGACGTGTGCGGCGCGATGAGCCAGGGCATGATCGGCTACCACATGCAGCAGGCGCTCAAGAGCGAATTGAAAAAGTATCATCGCGAGGTGCCGGTCTGCACGGTTATTACGCAGGTCGTCGTTGACCAAAATGACCCCGCCTTCCAAAATCCGACAAAGCCCATCGGCCCGTTCTATTCCGCCGAGGAAGCAAAAAAACTGGAAGCGGAAAAGGGCTATGCCATGAAGGAGGACGCAGGACGCGGCTGGCGAAGGGTCGTCGCTTCCCCCAAGCCCAAGGAGATTGTAGAGCTGTACGAGGTACAGGCGCTGCTTGAAGCGCACGCGGTGGTCATCACCGTGGGCGGCGGCGGCATTCCGGTCATCCGCGAAGAAAACGGCGAGCTTGTCGGTACGGCGGCGGTTATCGACAAGGATCTGGCTTCCGAAAAGCTTGCGGAGGATCTTGATGCGGAGGCGCTGCTCATTCTCACGGCGGTCGAGCAGGTGTGCTTGAACTTTGGCAAGCCGGACGAAAAGAAGCTTTCCGCCATCACGGTCAAAGAAGCGGAGGACTATATCAAGGCCGGTCATTTTGCGCCCGGCTCCATGCTGCCCAAGATTCAGGCGGCGGTGCAGTTTGCCGCGTCCAAGCCCGGCAGGAAGGCGATCATTACGTCGCTGGATAAAGCGGTTGACGCGCTGGCGGGTAAAGCCGGTACGCAGATTACACTGTAAACGGAAGAATATAAAAAAACGGCGGAACGATGCAGAAAAAATCGTTCCGCTGTTTTGTGTATTGTGATCGGCTTCACGGCTGAAATACATATATAAACATTATGGCTGACCTGCTGAAGCGGGAAAGACGCGCGGCAATCGTTCCCCGCCGTTTTTGAACAGAGCCTCCTCGGGGATATTTTCAAAGATGTCGTTTCCTGTATCGAACCCCACGGCGGTTCGCGCAAGCCCAAGCTTTGCGGCAAAATACGGGGAGGCCGGGTCGGGCGCCCATCGGCTGCGGCGTTGGGAATAGTGGCAGGAGAACGCGGCGATATCGACCTCCAGCGCGTTTTTACCGTCAAACGCCGCGAGCGGGGCATACATGTCAAGCGTGACCGTATTCTCGGGATACAGATGCAAATACACCTTTTTGACGCTCCATACGCCATATTGTGCCGCAGAAGCCGCATCATAGGTGGGATCACCGGCAAGCGCCGCCGCGCGCAGCACCGCCCTCGCAAGGAGCTTGTGCTGAAAATGCCCGTATTCCCCATCGAGATCGTGGCTTATCACGACCTCCGGGCGCAGGCGGCGGAAAGAGACGGTCAGGGACTCAACCACGTCCTCCTCCCGAAACAGCGCGCGTCTTTCTACCGGAGCCGCCAGATTCGACACATCGTGAAAGCTGTTGAAAAAGGGGTAGTAGCGTCCCCCCATCGCCCAAAGTCCGTTGACCGCCTCGTCGCAGCGCTCCCGGTTGCGTCCCGCCATATAAAGCACCGTGCCGGTGTACCCCCGCTCCGCGCCGAATATCGGCACGATCCCGCCGAGGAACAGAATGTCGTCGTCCGGGTGCATGGCGATCACAAGATAGTCGAGCTTCTCGGGCGATGGTTTCCACGCGTGCGGCGCCTTGGGGAGATTGCCGGCGCCGTAGAGCAGACAGGTGGAAATATCCGCCTGCTCCGCGGTTTCCAGCGTGATTGAGCGGGTCTTGGCCTCAAGCGGAATCGCCTCGGCGAGCTGCCACGGCACATAGGTTTTTTCGCTGAGCGTCACGCCGTTGACGCCGCTCTGACGCAGTGTTATCTCGCCGGGCAGTGTGAACCACTCGAGATACAGCGTTTTGACAGGGACGTCGTCAGTCCAGGTATAGGTGAGAATGCTGTTTGCCGGAAAACGCAGATGCGAGTTTTGGCTTAAATCGCGTGTGTAAGCGATGCTGCTCCCTCTCGTATTGCAGGTGCAGACGCATTGCGGCGTGAGATTCTTGGCAAACGGCGCGACTTCGGCATCCTGCGCCGCATAGGCGACGCCGCTTGCCGCCATTGCTGCTGCAAGGAACAGCATGAGCGCATGTCTGAAAAATTTGGGCACGGATAAGAGCTCCTTTTCTGCCGGTTCTTTTGCCATTATACCCTATTTTTCGCGGTGGGGCTTTTCTTTTTGAAGCGGTTGCCTTACGATAAAGGAAAACGAAAGAAACGAGGCGATCGGATGCGCTGCTTTGATATTACGCGGGAGCTGCTGTCGACTGCGCCGTATCCCGGCGATCCCGCGCCAGTGCTGACGGGTCTTGCCGACGTAGAGCGCGGCGACGGCTATACGCTCTCGCGACTGGACGCCAGCGTCCATGCCGCAACGCACATCGACGCGCCAAAGCATTTTGTTCGGGACGGCAAGGCGATCGATGCGCTGCCGATCGCGACCTTTTTTGGCGACTGCACCGTGCTGACCGTGCCGCAAGACCGCGTTCTGCCCGAGCATCTGCCGGAGCGTGGGCTGCAACAGCGCGTGCTGCTGCGCGGGAACGGCGTGCTCTCCATGGATGCCGCAAAGCAGCTTTTGCGGGCAGGCGTCGTTTTGGTGGGTACGGAGCGCGCGAGCATCGCGCCGGAGAACGACGAAGCGCCGCTGCATCTGCTGCTGTTGGGGCACGGTGCGGCGATATTGGAAAACATCGAGCTTTCTTCGGTGCCGGACGGCGAATACCTTCTTTCGGCACTGCCGCTGCGCATCGCGGGCGCAGAGGCCGCACCCTGCCGTGCGGTGCTTTTTTTGCTGTGACAAAGTCCGTGCGCCGCGTTTGTGACAAAGTCACGCGCCGGACGGGAAAAGCTTTTGACAATATCCTCCTGAAATGGTAAAGTATTGGCACAATCAGAGAGATTGCAATAAAAAGCAGCAAACCATGCGATACTAGCATTGGAATCTTATGCAGGAGGAAAAGCAAATGCAGGTAACAAAGGATATGACGATTCAGCAGATTATCGAGCTGGACGGACAGGGCACGGGAATCGCGGAGATTCTGATGGACGCCGGTATGCACTGCCTTGGCTGCGCCATGGCGCACGGCGAAAATCTCGAGCAGGCTTGCGCGGTTCATGGAATCGACGCCGACAAGGTGGAAAAAGCCATCAACGCGTATCTGGAAACGCTCTAAAAACAAAGCGCGATAAAACACGATTGAAAAACGCCGCCGGATTTTTTTCGGCGGCGTTTTTTGCGGTTTGACCTTGCAGCCTTGATGCACGGTTGCCGGGGACGCGGATAACAAAACGATGCAGTGAATCAGTCGTCTTGACCGTAAAACGCGTGGCGCAGCGACTTTATACGGCGCTCGATGCTCTCCCGCGTGATCGCACTGCGAAAAACCGCGTCGTAGCCATGGAGCGTTCCTGTTGTTTCGTAGAGCGCGACGGAGGCGCCGGCCGATTTCAGCCGCGCGGCATAGGCAACGCCTTCATCGTGCAGGCAGTCGATCTCGGCGGTTTCGATATAAGCGTCTGCCGGCGGATGCGGGAGCGGGTTTTCCATGGGCGAAGCCAGCCGTCGCTGCGCCGGCGACGCGTTTTGGAGGTACAGCTTCCACATGGCGGCGTTGTTTTTTGCGTCCCACAACGGCGCGTCTCGGTATTGCCGCATGGACGGTGTGGACAGGCGGGAATCCGTCACAGGATACAGCAGCATTTGGTAGCACGGCGAAGGCAGACCCGGCGAGCTTGCCGCGTTTGCGACGTTTGCCGCGAGCGCGCCGCCCGCACTGTCGCCCGCCACGGCGATGCGGCTGCCGTCGATTCCAAGTTCTTTGGCGTTTTCGATCATCCAGCCGTACACGGCGAGCGCATCGTCATACGCCGCCGGAAACGGATGCCGCGGCAGCAGGCGGTAATCGGGAAAAAACACGCGGCAACCCGCTTCTTTTGCATACAGCGCGGCAAGCCGCTTTTGATGCGGCGCGGCGGGATAGCCAAATCCGCCCCCGTGCAGGCATAACAGCGCAGGCAGCGGCGCATCGCAGTTTTTTGGCGTATAGAGCAAGAGCGGTACGGGCGCGCCCTGCCCTTTTGAAAGACGCTTTTCCCGCACGCCGGCGGGCAGCGGCGTCAGGAGAAACAACAGTCGCACAAACGGCGACGCCAACCGGAGCATTGCTGCGGTAAACGGAATGCGCAGCGCGATACGCCGAAACGACGGGTCGATTGCGGCCCAACAGCGCGGTTGCTTCATTGAGCGCCCTCTCCTCTCAAAATCAAAGTCGCGCGCTTCGTCCGTTGCAAAGAAATTGATTTTTTGAGCGGCTGGCGTGACGGCGCGCGTTGCTTTTTTCATTGTATCACAGACAAGGCGCCCTGCATATTTATAACGCCGCCTGTCGAAGAATTTCGATTTTTTGCATGTGGATAACTGGCTATGCAGCTGTGTATGAGGTGGACAAGTGCACAAAAGCGCCCATGAAACCGCAGCTTGAATTGTGGATAACTATGTGGACGTTGTGGATAGATGTGTGAATATACATTTGTTTTTACGGAATAACCGCCGTGGGGAACGGAATAGAATACCTTGACGGGGAATTTACACCAAAATGGAATTTCCGCAGGGAGGAAGTGGATCATGCGGCTTCGGGCGGTGATGGACTGGCTCGGCGCGCTGCTTGTAACAGCGGCGGTATCCGTAACGCTGCTTGGCGTTGCGGAAAGCATGGAGAAAACGGACGGCGTACCCGCGACGGCGGACGGCTTTACCGTCGTGGTGGACGCGGGGCACGGCGGGGCGGACGGCGGCGCAATCGGCAGTGAAACGGGCGTTGTAGAGGCGGAACTGAACCTTGCCGTGGCGAAACGGGTGGAGGCGGGGCTGGCCGCAAACGGCGTGAACGTCGTCATGACCCGCGCCGACGGCAACGCGCTCGACGATACAAAGCGCAAGGACATGGCGGCGCGACGGCGCATCCTGCGCGGCGAGGGCGTCGATCTGATCGTTTCCATCCATATGAATCAGTTTCAGGATCGCAGCATTCACGGCGCGATGACCTATTATATGAAGGGCTCCGCAGAGGGTGAAAAGGCCGCGGCAAAGCTGATTGAAAGCATTTGCAGTGCAACAGGACAAAAACGGCGGCTGCCAAACCCCGGCGATTACTTTGTGCTGCGGGAATGCACGGCGACGGCGGTGCTTGTGGAGTGCGGGTTTCTTTCCAATGCCGAGGAGGAGCTTTTTTTACAGGACGAAGCGTATCAAAAAACGCTGGCTGACGCGATCGTGGCGGGCGTCATGGCATATCTTGGCGCGCAGAATCAGGCGTAAGCAGGGCGAATCGCCAGACCGGCGCCGCCCGCGCACGGCCAGACCGGCGCCGCCCGCGCACGGCCAGACCGGCGTCCGCATACCTTGACAAGCGTCTCTCGCTTTCATAAAATATAGAAGAAAATACGCGCTTTCGGCATGCCGGAAGCCGGAGGCGGGACATGCTTTATCAATTTACAGACCGGGTGAACGAGATCAAAATACAGGAAATTTCCGACGATATTTTGACAACCGGTCTTATCACGCTCAAGGAATTTGAAGAAAATGCCGAGCGCTTTGGCGTAAGCGAGGTGTGCGTTGCCAGCTGCGAACAAAAGAATACCAACATTCGCGGCAGGCTGGACGCCTACGATGATTACAGCTTCGGGATCATCACCTTTCTGGATACGCAGAATATCGAGGAGGACGAAGACCGGATCGGCGTGCTGCTCAAGCGCAACCTCTTTTTGCTGATTGACATTGTCGATGCGGACAAGAGCACGGAAAAGATGTTTGATTATGCCATCCACAAATACCGCGCGGACGCCGTCACCGTCGGGCGGCTCGTGTTTGCGCTGTTTGAAAAGATCATGCAGGGCGATCTCGGCGTACTGGAGGGCGTGGAGGAGCGCATTGAGAAGATGGAGGGTGAGATCGTGCGCGGCGCCGCCGACAAGACCTTCAACACCCGCATCTTTATGATGCGCAAGGACATGCTGCTGCTGCGCAACTATTATGAGCAGATCATTACCATCGGCAAGGATCTCGAGCAGGACGACAACGAGCTTTACGGCGGCAGCGATCTGCGTTACTTCAATATGGTGACTGACAAGGCGACGCGCCTGTACAACAACGTCCAGCTGCTGCGCGACAGCTTGGTGCAGCTGCGAGAGGCGTATCAGGCGTCGATGGATATTAAGCTCAACCAGACTATGCAGCTGTTTACCGTGGTCACTACGATATTTCTTCCGCTGACGCTGATTGTCGGATGGTACGGCATGAATTTTGCGTTTATGCCGGAGCTGAACTGGCGCTACGGCTATCTCGGCGTCGTTTTTTTCTCCATCGCGGTGGTCGTGGGCTGCGTTTGGTATTTTAAGAAGAAGAAGTATTTTTAATGCGATTTCCGGAAAAAACAGGAGGCGATTTGCCATGAAACGTTTGCTTTTGATTCTTCCCGTCTGCGCGCTGCTGGCGGCCTGCTCTACCCTTGCGAGCGGTGCGGCGACGGAGCCGACCGCAGAAGCCGCCGCGCCGGAGCCGACCGCGTCCGACGGAGCCGCGCTTGCCGAAACGGTATTGTATCTGCCCGCCGAGACAGCGGACGGTCTTGTGAAAAAAACGGTCGTCTTGCCGAAGCAGGACATAGACGCACTGGTCGCGGCGCTTGTTGAAAATGGGGCGCTGCCCGCCGGTACGGCGGTTCGTTCGTTTCGCGCGGAGGTGGAGGGCGGTGCAGCGCGGCAGGGAACGCTGGACATGAACGACGTCTACGGCGACGCGGTTTGCGGTACCGGCACAGCGGGCGAAGCGATGCTGCTCGGGAGTCTTGTCAACACGGTGCTCGACGCGTTTATGCTCGACAGCGTGATGATTACCTGCGAAGGCAACGTGCTGGAGAGCGGGCACGCGGTCTACAACGAACCGCTGACGGCGTTTTCCTTTCAGACGGCGGAGAGGGGCGCGGAGAACGCGGCGTTTACCGCACTGGCAGCCGACGCGGCCGCGGACGTGCTCGCGCTGATCGTCAATATCCCCGATGCGGCGGCACTGGAAGCGGCGCCGGCGCGCACGGAGATTTTGCCCGGTGAATCGGATCTTGCGCTCATTGTGCCGCGCTATTGCGGCAGTCACATCACGCTGTATGCCGTGACCTATACGGAAACCGACGCCGGCACATTTGAATTTGTGCGCGACAAGGTGCTTTTCGACGATCCGGCTATAGCGGACGGCTTCGCGCTTTACGGCGGCGTCACACGTCCCGAGGGCGCGCCCTGCTACGAGCTTGTCGTCCAATCGGGCGAAAACGCGCTGTCGTACCTGTTCGCCTATGACGGTCGGGACGGCGTGTCGCCGCTGGAGCTGCTGACGGCGAAATAAACGTTGGAGGGAGCGATTCGGCGGCAGCGCCGCGCTTGTGCAAAAGAACACGGTGGGACGTTCTCTGACGAACGGCAACCATACAAAAAAGCCCATTTCCGACCTGTGCGCGACGCTTTCAGCCACGTATAGCGGAGAGGGCTTTTTTTGTTTACAGACCGTGCCGAAAAACGGCGCTCAGATGGCGGAGGGATCGATGTAGCGGGCAAAAACGCTGTTTTCCGGCGTGCCGCCGGGGATATAGACGGCGTTGACCGTCTTTTCATAAAAGGGCGCGACGTCCGGCTCGACCCAGCCGATGATGCCGTAGCCGTAACCGGCTTGCAGCATCGCGTTCAAGGCGCCGATCAACAGCGCGGCTCCCACGTGACTGCCGCGCGTGCGCGGGAGTACCCCGATCGGGCCGAAAAAGCCCTTTCCAGCCACATCATAGCAGGCAAAACCGACGATTTCCTTGCCCGCTACGGCAATCAAGCAGCCGACGGGGCTTTGACGCAGCGCATAGTCGGCTTCCTCCGCCCAGCAGGCGCGGAAATTTTCCCGTACAAAAGCGAGCACCGCCGCCCGGTCGCCGGGAATTGCGCGCAGGATGCGGTACTCCGGGGAAAGCGCGGGCGCGCTTGGAAGCGTTGACAGGTTGACGAGCATGTCGCCTCCGCCGTGAAGCATAGCGTACCTCCTCAAAAATCAGCCGACGACTTCCGACTTGACGCGGGCTACGATCGCCTGCATCTCGTCCCAGTGCGCTTCCATCTCCGCGACCAGCTTGAACTGCGTGCGGCAGCGATCCAGGTTGTGGGACGGCCGCGCAATGTGGAAATATACGTCGCCGGAAAGATAGTCGGTCAAAAAGCGCGTGCCGCACTCAAAGGTCATCATCTTCGCGCCGAGGGGAAACAGCTCGATCTCGCGCGCGGTGAGGCTGCTGCCGCAAGCGGTCAGAAAGCCGCGCGTGTAGGCTTCAAAGAGCGAAAGATCCACCCGCACCTTGGAAAGATCCGTTTCATCCTCCTTGGCGGTGGACGCGCCGAAGCGGATGGAGTCGCCGTAGTCAAACAGCGACAGCCCCGGCATGACGGTGTCGAGGTCGATGACGCAGAGCGCCTTACGGGTCGTTGCGTCGAGCATGACGTTGTTGAGCTTGGTGTCGTTGTGCGTCACGCGCAGCGGCAGTTCGCCCGCCTTGAGCAGATCCGTCAGGATGCTTGCCTCTTGCTCATGATCCAGCACAAACTTGATTTCCTTGGCGCACCAGGCGGCGCGCCCCAGCGCGTCCTTTTGCAGCGCCTCGCGGAATTGCCGGCAGCGATCGGGCGTATTGTGAAAGTTGACGATCGTTTCGTGCAGCGACGCGGCGGGAAACTCTGCAAGAAGCTTTTGAAACATGCCAAACGCAATCGCGCTCTCATAAAAATCGTCGGCAGTCTCAGCGGTGTCCAAGCACAAGCTGTCCTCGATGAAATCATACATCCGCCAGTAGCAGCCTTCGTCCGTGACCAGATATTCCTTGCCGCCCACGGTGGGAATCAGCTGGAGCGCTCCGCGCGGATCGCTGGTTTTGGTGCGCAGGTGCTTTGTGACGGCAATGATATTTTCCATCAGCTCGTCGGGCTTTTTAAAGGCGACCGTGCTCACCTTTTGGAGAATATAGCGCTTTTTGTCGGTGACGGCAAGGTATGTCTCGTTGATATGGCCGCTGCCGTAGCGTTCACAGGATTGCAGCGTTCCCGTGATTTGGAACTCGTTTGGAATCTGAAGCATGATCCGGGATCCTTTCTTTTTCGTAATGATTTTAAATCCGCATAAAAACGGTTTTTTTTCAGTTGGTTTCGTCCGGAAGCGACTCCGCGTCGGCTGCGCCGTCAGACGCCGGCTGCGCATCGTCTATCGAAACCTCGCGTTCGGTGGTCAGACCGATATCGACCCGTGCACCGGGGATGCGGGGATTGATGTGCTTTTCGCAGGCATAGTTTGCAAACGAAGCAAACAGGAATCGCTCCAGCGCAATGCCGATGAACGCGTAGTAGGCAAAGCCGACGACGACCGTCAGCCCCATACGCGACGGGAGCATGTATAGAAGCAGCGCGAATACGCCGAGCGGCAGCGCGGAGAGCAGCAGCACCAGCAGACTTTTGGGCAGCTCCAGAATAGAAACGAGCAGCGCGTTTTTCACAAGCGTGTGAAATGGCAGCGCATAGGTATCGATCATCATATAGATCAATTGCCGGATCAGCAGCCAGAAGATGCAAACGAGCGCGCACAGCGCAAACGGAATGAGATACCAGAGGCTGCTGGTTTGTCCGAGATTACCGTAATAGTTCAGCGCGCTGTAAGCAAACAGCGGCAACAGTCCCGAGAGAAAGGAGCAGAGCAGCCCCTGCTTCCAATTGCGTTTCATTCCGCCGAAAAACGTGCTCCAGCGGGAGGCATGCTCGCCGCGCGCCCAGTTGCGCATCAGCAGTGAAAAACCGGCCATGGCCGGCCCTGTGACAAGTATGCCGACGGCAAGCCCGACAAGATAGGTCGTGATAAACGCGCTGCTCGACAAATCCGCGAGCCCCGCTTCGGTGAGCGGTACGGCGCGAACGGTCAGCTCCGTCCAGACGAGCGCCGGCAGAGAAAACGCAAAGCATACCAGACAGGGGAAGATCATGGAAAGAAAATGGATGGAAAGCTGCTGCTTGAAGAGCTTTCTCCTTTTTTCCGGCGTGGGGAGTCCTTCCGCGTCCGGACGGTTGGGATCGCCGTAAATCAGGCGTTTCAGCATAGAAGCCTCCTGTAAGCGTTATTTTGCGTTGCCGCGGCAAGGGCCTGTCGAACCGCGAATGATGAGCTTGGGCGAATACTCCACCTTGTTGATCGGCGGCTGCTGAAGGGTCTTGTCCATCTCCTGCCGCTGCGAAGTGACCATGTCCACAGCCGCTTTGCAGCGAACGGTCAGATGATGGTCGATCGTGGTGAGCGGCGGGCTGGCGATGACGGAGGAGAAGATATTGTCAAAGCCGCACACGGAGAAATCGCCGGGGACGGAGTAGCCGCGCTCCTTGAGCCCGTCCATCACGCCGATGGCGGTCATGTCGTTGACGCCGATCAGCGCCGTGGCGGATAGCCCCCGATCGATGGCGCTCATAATCAGATGCCGGCCGATGGCGTATTCATACGGCGTTGCGTCGGGCAGGTTGTCAGTCTCGGAGTGCGCGTCGGGGACAAGAATCTCGAGACAATCGTCGGAAAGCCCGTGCGCGCGCATGAATTGCCGCATGCCCTCCAGACGCTGCTGGCGCGCCAGTGTGAACTGGTTAAACGGCGTCGACACAAACAAAAACCGGCGGTGCCCCAGCGCATAGAGATGCTCGGCGAGGATCGCTCCGGCGCGCTCGTTGGAAAGCTCGATGGAGCAGATGGCGACGTCCGCGCGCTTTTCGCCGATGAGCACCGTAGGGATTGTGACCGACAGGGTTTCCATCAGCTCCGGAAAGCCCGGCAGGAACGTATAGATAATACCATCGATTTTGCTTTTGAGAAACGTGTCGAGATAATATTTTTCAAGATCGGCCTTGCGCAGCGTGTTGCAGACGATCACGCGATAGCCGCACGCGTCGGCATATCGCTCCACGGTCTGCACAAGCTCTGAATAAAAGGGATTGTTGAGCGTGGGCGTAAAGAGCAGCAAAAGCCCGTTTCTGCCGCCGGCGCTGCGCTTCTTTCTTTTTGGAAGCTGGTAGCCAAGCGCCTTGGCCGCGGCAAATACGCGCTCCTTGGTTTCGTCGTTAAACAGCACCTTTTCACTGCCGTTGAGGATCAGCGAGACGGCGGACTGCGAAACGCCCGCCCGCGTAGCGACGTCCTGCGAGGTGACTTTTTTCATCGGAAACGACGGCCCTCCTTTGTGACGCAATGGCCGAATCGCCATTGCTAATAAGACTAATAAAAATATACCGCAAAAGCGGCGCCGTGTCAAATAAAATCATAAAAAAATAAGAAAAAAAGCCGTAGAATACGATATTTCTTGCGATTTTTTGAGAGGAATACCGGCGCTTTCCTTGACAATATTACTGGATTTTGCTATTTTATTAGATAGTAGTTATTAGTTATTTTGTTGTACCGACATGAAAATTTGAACAGCGGCGCAGAGATGTTTGCGCCCCGGTGAAAAAAAGATGGACAGAAGCGAAATGCCGCGCTCGGCAAACGCCAACGGAAAGATTTTGACCTTGGGGGAACTGCTGGTCGAGTTTATTCCGACAGAGAAGACCGGTCGGATCGACAAGGCGGGAACCGTACTCAAAACGGCGAGCGGCAGCGCGGGGATCTGCGCCTGTGCCGCAGCGCGTCTTGGCGCGGACAGCGGGTTTCTCGGCAAGGTTGGAAAGGACGCGCTCAGCCGCATGGTATACGATACCATCACGGGCGAGGGCGTGGATTGCAGCCGCGTGATCGTTGCCGACGACGGGCAGATCGGGCTGGCGTTTATCGAATATCTGGAGGGCGGCAGCCGCAACTATCAATATTACCGCAACCGTTCGGCGGGCAGCCTGTACAGCCGGGACGATTTGGATCCGGCGTATCTTGCCGGCGCGTATGCTCTGCATTTTCCCGGCATGCTGCTGGAATTGACCGAGGAGATGCGCTCTGCCAGCATGGCGGCGGCCGAGATTGCCAAGGAGAACGGCGTGCTCTTGAGCTTCGACCCCAATATTCGCTTTGAATTGAGCAACAGCCGGGCGGCGGAGGAACGCATGCGCAAGGTGCTTGCCATGGCGGACGTGATCGCGCCGACGCTTGCGGAGGGCCGTATCATCACGGGAAAAGAGTCCGTGGGCGACGTACTGCGCGCGCTGCACGCGATGGGCCCACGCGTGGTCGCTTTGACGCGGGACAAGGACGGCGCGGTGCTGAGCATCGGCGGCGAGGTCGCGCTGTGCGGCGGAATCGACGTATTGGTCGTCGATCCCACGGGCGCGGGCGACACCTTTGACGCGGCGCTGCTGACGGCGCTCCAACGCAATCTATCGCTGACGGACGCGGCGCTGTTTTGCAACTGCGCCGGTACGCTGGTCGTTCAAAAACGCGGTACCATCGGGCTGGCGCTGCCGACCCGCGCAGAGGTGGAGGCGTTTGCCGCCACGCAACCCTGTACGGTGGAAACAGTGCGGCTTTCTGATTTGGCATAACGAAATTCACCGACAAACATCGGTCAAAGGAGAAGCCTATGAATCTCAAGCAACGGTTACAATCCGGAGAACAGGTGCTGGGCACCATGGTGACGACGTTTGCAAGCGTCGATATGGCAAAGCTTTTGCAGGCGGCTGGATTTGATTTTTTCATCATCGACTGTGAGCACGGATGCTTTACGACGCGAGAGGCGGCGGATATGATCGCAGTGGCGCGCGGCGTCGGCATGCCGGCGCTCGTGCGCATCCCCGAAATGCGGCGGGAGCACGCGCTGCACTTCATCGAAATGGGTGCAAACGGCATTTTGCTGCCCGGCACGGAAGAAAAGGAACAGGCCGAGATGCTGGTGGACTGCACCAAATATGCGCCCATGGGACACCGCGGCGTGTCGCTTTCCAGACCGCATACCGACTTTCGCAAGGTCAACGGGCGCGAATACATGGATCGCTCCAATGAGGAAACCCTCCTGCTGTGCCAGATCGAGAGCCGTGCGGGCGTGGAGCATATCGAGGAGATCATGGCGGTGCCGGGTATCGACGCGGCGCTGATCGGGCCGAACGATCTCAGCCAGGATTACGGAAAGCTGGGTCAGTTTGCCGATCCTGAAATCACCGAAGCCATTGCTCGCGTCATGCGGGCCGCCGCGGACAACAAGAAGTTTTCCGGGGCGCACTTCGGCGGCGCGGCGCCGCTGCTTCCCTGGATTCAGGCAGGGATGCAGATGAATATGTGGAGCTGCGATATCGCCCTGATGGCGGCGGGCGCGGCGGCAGGTATGCCGGCGCTGCGAGACGCCGCAAAATAACACAGACAATCTCTCCGTCTTGGGTATGCAAAAAGCGCCTCTCCCTGTTGAGAAGCGCTTTTTGCGTGTTCTTCGATAGAACACGCTTCGGAATCCGCCAAATCGCGGCGCTTTTATCCGTGCCGGCAAAAAACTTGCAGCTCGCAGGAGCCGCTTCAGAAACAGATCGGTTTGCGCCGCGTTCTTCGCTATTCCGGAAGGCGCGCGTTGGCCAGCCGAACCAGCGCGTGCAGGATAACGGCGCAGGCGGCAAGCAGAAAAAGCAGCAGCGCGTTTTTTACCGGAAGCGCCGCGCGGTAGCAGACCGTTCGGGCGGCAAACAGCCCGATGGCAAGCGCGAGGGAGGAAACGGTCAGCTCTGCGGCGGTTCGTGTTGTTTTCATGTTGTATCGCCTCCTGTCATTGACTTTTGAACACTGCTATCATACAATGCAGAAAAGCATTCAAAAAGAGACAAAAAAGAATAGCTTCCATGAGGAAATAGAATGGAAATCAGTTTAAAAAAGCTCCAGGTTCTGTTGCAGGCGATTGACACGGGCACGTTGACGGCGACGGCGGAAAAGACCGGTTATACGCAGTCTGGCGTCACCCATATGATGCGCGCGCTGGAGGAGGAGCTGAACCTGCGGCTTTTGCTGCGCGGCAGAAACGGCGTGGAAACAACCTCCGTCTGCCGGGCGCTGCTGCCCTATATGCGGGCGCTGCTTGCCGCAAACGAACGCCTCTGTCAGGAGGTCAGCGCGATTCAGGGGATCGACGCCGGCACGATCATCATTGGCGCGAACACCAGCATCTCCATGTACTGGCTGCCGACGATTATCGAACGTTTTGAACGCGAATATCCAAGCATCAGCATCGAGCTGTTCGGCGGGGAATCCGATCATTCACTGGAGCTGCTGAAGGAAGGCAGCGTAGACGTGTGCTTTCTCTCTGCGCGTCCGGAAAACACCGATTGGGTGCACCTTGCCTACGATCCCTATCTTGCGCTGCTTCCCGAAGCGCATCCGCTGGCAAACGAAAGCGCGTTTCCCGTAGAAGCGCTGACGGATCAGGACTTTTTACGTTACGCGACCATCGATCGAAAGGATCTTGCGGAGGTGGAAGCGCTGCTGGCGGCGCGAGAGATCCATCCGAATATCAAATATGTCTCCAACAGCGACTATGCCATCACCTCCATGGTAGAGCACGGGCTTGGCATATCGATTCTGCCGGAGCTGATTCTCAGCGGTTTTCCGCAACGGGTGGTCAAGCGCCCGCTCGCGCCGGCCGTCAGCCGGGATCTGGGGATCGCGGTGCGCTCTCTCAAGGACGCCGCGCCCGCGGTCAAGCGACTGATTCGCTGCGCAAAAGAGACGATCGAGGCAGGCGCGGTATACCTGCCCGGAAAAGGCACATATCGCGCGGACGACGGGTTGGCATAACAAAAAAGCGCCGCAAAACGCGACGCCCGACCTATCAAAAACAGGACTTTTTGATAGGCATCTGGCGCGTTACAACAGCGCCTCGAATTTCTTTTTGACGCGTTGGATGGCGTTATCGACCGCCTTGGGGCTGCGGTGCAGCGCATCCGCAATCTGTTGATAGGAATATCCCGAGAGATATAGCTGCAATACGGTGCGCTCCAGATGCGAAAGCTCCTTCTCGATGCGCTCGGAGATGGCGTCGCAGCTTTCCTGACCGATCAGAAGTTCCGCCGGATCGCTGATCTTTGCGCCGGCGAGCACATCCACAAGCGTGCGCTCCGAGTCGCCGTCGTAGATCGTCCGGTTAAAGGAGATATAGGTGTTGAGCGGGATATGCTTTTTTCGGGTCGCGCTTTTAATGGCGGTGATGATCTGGCGCGTGATGCAAAGCTCCGCAAACGAGCGAAAGGAGGTCTGCTTCGCGCCGTCGTAGTCGCAGACCGCTTTATACAGCCCGATCATACCCTCCTGCAAAACATCCTCGCGGTCGGCGCCCACCAAAAAATAGGTACGTGCGCAGGAGCGCACGACCTGTTTGTATTTGGTATAGAGCTGTTCTTCGGCGATGCGATCACCCGTGCGGATCAAATCGATGAGCTGCTCGTCCGTGAGCGCGTCGTAATCGTTTTTCATGCTTTCCCCCGGCGAGACAGCTTACTTCTCCGGCGTGTCCTGACGCCGCTTTTCAAACATCAAAATGGCGGCGGCAACGGATGCGTTGAGCGAGTCTATATGCCCCATGGTGGGGATGGACACAAGAAAATCGCAGTTTTCCTTGACGAGCTTTGCAAGCCCCTCGCCCTCGCTGCCAATGACCAGCGCCAGCGCGCCGTTCATGCCCTGCTTGTACATGGAGGTGCCGTTCATATCCGCGCCCGCGATCCAGATATTGCTGCGCTTGAGCTCCTCGATCACACCGTTGATGTTGACGACCTTTGCGATCTTGATGTGCTCGATTGCGCCGGCGGAGGCCTTGACCGCCGCCGAGGTGACGGAGGCGCTGCGCCGCTTGCCGATGATGACGCCGTGTGCGCCCGCCATATCCGCGCTGCGGATGATGGAACCCAGGTTGTGCGGGTCGAGAATGCCGTCGAGCACGATGATGAACGGATCTTCGTTGCGTTCCTTTGCAACGTTTAGGATGTCCTGCACCGTGCAGTACTCAACGCCTGCCGCATAGGCCGCGATTCCCTGATGATTGGCGGTTTTGCCGCCGTGTCCGAAGGGCATGCAGACTTCGTCGAGCTTTTTGCGCTCTACCTCGCGCACCACAAGCTTTGCATCGCGGCAGAGGCCGATGATCTCGCGCAGGGAGCCGTCCGGTTCGGCGGAAACCAGCACGCGGTCGATACTGCGTCCGCTCTTGACGGCTTCGCGTACCGCGTTGCGGCCGATGATGAGGAACGGAAGCTCGTCTTCTTCCACGTTCGGACGGTTGTCCGGCGCATCCGCAGGCGGCGTCTGCCGATCGTAAGCATCGCGTTGTCCATAAGGCTTTCGATCGCCGTAGGGCTTTCGATCGCCGTAGGGCTTCTTGTCGCCGTAGGTTTTCTCGCCATACGGCTTCTTGTCGCCGTAGGTTTTCTCGCCATACGGCTTCTTGTCGCCGTAAGGCTTTTTATCGCCGTAGGTTTTCTCGCCATACGGCTTCTTGTCACCGTAAGGCTTTTTATCGCCGTAGGTTTTCTCGCCATACGGCTTCTTGTCACCGT
>CAZWUK010000006.1:0-18687 GCA_964636685.1 uncultured Oscillospiraceae bacterium | reverse complement strand
CGTAGGTTTTCTCACCATACGGCTTTTTGTCGCCGTAAGGCTTCTTGTCGCCGTAAGACTTTTTTTCACCGTAAGGCTTTTTATCGCCGGAATTGTTCTTGTAGTACGCCATTGCTATTCTCCTTCGATTGCGTCGTGCAGTAACTGTGCAATGCGGTCGTCCTCGCCTTGCAGAAACAGGTAGCCGATGAGCGCTTCCAAGCCGGTCGCGGTATGATAATCGGCGCTGGAAGCATTCTTTGGCATGGTGCCGCTGTGCGCATTGCGGCCGCGCTTGAAAACGGCAAGCTCCGCCTCGGTCAGGATGGGTTCGATCCTGCGAAAGGCGGCGGCCTGTCCGGCTGCGCAAACATATTTTGCACTCATCACATGCAGCGCGTGGGGCGTGGCGTCGGCGGTGTCGATCAAATACGTGCGAACGTAGAGGTCATATACCGTATCGCCAAGGTAGGCGAGCGTCAGCGGCGCGGCTTGCGACGTATCCCGCTTAACGTCCTGATTGGATTGTGATCGGATCTTTTCGTGAATGCTCATATAGCAATATTGTATCCGTTTCCCCGGTAGATAGCAAGAAAAAACATCCTGTAAAGCCTATGTTGCCATCGAAAAAAACCGTCCCCGCGCGGGACGGTCAGCGATCGACAACGTGCCGGGAGGCGCTGTCCCACAGCAGCAATCAAACGACGCGCCGCTTTTTTTGCTTACGCGCGGGGAGCTTGATCTTGTCGGCGATCCAGCAGGGGCCCGCGACGGCGTAGGGAACAAACAGCGGCAGATAGAACGCGCTGTCGTCCGTCGCGGCAGGATACAGCAAGTGGCAAATAAACGCGCCCGCGATGATGCAGCCCGGAAGCATTGCGATCGGATCCTTTTTCCAGAGCATGACGGCGCCGCCGATGATGGCAAGCCCGTAGAGGATGCCAAGGATCTGATTGGAGAAATGCAGCAGACGCTTTCCCGTATCGCCGGCGTGAAACTCCTCGGCGAGCTTGGAAAACATGCTGCCATCCTCACGGAAGGTACCGTTGAGCGCGGAAAGCGTCGGTTCGTTCCAGCTCTCAGCGAGCTTTTGCAGCAAAAAGTCCAGCCGGCTCACATTGTTCTCCAGCCGAAGCTGCTCATAGGCTTCCGACTGGCTCGCAATCGCTTCCTTTTGCGCGTCGCCCGTAAGCGCCCTGATACTAAGCGCTTCGGGGAACCCGTCCGCCATGTCCAGCCCCGCTTCCGTCACGCTGCGTCCACTCACAAGGAAGGCGCTGACCGGGACGGCTGCCGCCATGGTGACGCCCGCACGTTTTTCGTAACCCTTTTGTACGCCAAACGGCAGTAAAAGCGTAACGGCGACAAGTCCCGCGCCGGCGGCAAGCAACAGGTAGCGTTGCTGCATGAGCGCCGTGAGAAGCAGAATCGCCAGCAGCGCGACGACAACCAGCAGACTTTCCGGACGAACCAGCGCCGACAACGCGCAAAACAGGACGGAAAAGGTTAGCGCTGCCCAATGCTTTTTTCGAAGATATCTTGCAAACAGCGCCATGGAAACGGCCGACAGCGCAAGGGAGAGAAACACGTTCGACAGCACCTTGGCATACAGCAGCAGCGGCTGGCAAAACAGCAGCAACAGCGCGGCAAGGAACGTGATGCGCGCATCCTGAAACACGTGGCGCACAAAGTCGGCGATGAAGAAGTAGGCAAACAGCAGCAGAATCACGTTTGCGACGGCAAACGGCAGCGTCGCCTCCTGCCCAAACAGCCGCACCATGATTTCCAGCGCGAACGCGTAGCCCAACCGCGCGGGCTGTACGGCGACCGCGGAGCCGGGCGTTGTCAGAAGAGACAGATCCCCCGTTGCTGCCTGCCGCGAAAAGGTAAGAAGCTCCTTTGCCGTACCGGAAGCGGAAAGCTCGCAGACCACGACAAAGAACAGCCCGCACAAAAAGGTCAGCACCAGCATGAGGGCGACCATCGCGTCGGCGCGGTCGTCGTCTATTTTGCACTTGGAGAGCAGCGCCGCATCGCCAAACGCGATGGCAAGCCCCAGAAGATTTACAAGCAGCGCATCGCTCGTTAAAACAACACGTCCTGTGGCGGGATCGGCGGCGCAGGTGGTGGTGAAAGCGATGGCAAACAGGATTGCGGTGACAGACAAAAACAGCGTCGTCAACGCGATCCGCAAGCCGTTCGACATTTCTTTTAACAGCGCCATTGCCATTCTCCTTCCTCGAAAGTGCCGGGGTTACTTGATTGCGCCCGGCTTCGGTTTTTTCTTTTGCGGTACCGCTGGCTTTTTACCGGCGGCAGGCTTCTCTTTTTCGTTACCCAGCAGCGCGCGCCCAAGCCGTTCCGCGCCGAATGCAGCCGTGGGCAAAAGCAGGGGCAGATAGCTGATGACGTACTGGGATTTTGCTTCAAACAGCAGATGGTACATCGCGCCGCCGAGCACGATCAGGGGAAGCAGCAAAAGCGCCTCCTTTTTCGGATCGCGCAGGAACACGAACACCATTCCAATGAAGAACAGGCAAAACACCGCCTGCATGTACTGGTTGCAGTATTTTTCTACGGGGGTGGCAAGCCCTGTGCCGTCGCCGTCGTAGACCTTGCCGACAAACGCCGGGAGCACGCCGTCGTGCTGCTTGACCTTGCTGATCCAGACGGATTCGTAGGTTGTTTCGTTCCACTGGCTGGCAAACTTGTGATAGAAAAACGAGATAAAATACCGCGGGCGGCGCAAAAAGACCTCGCGGCGCTCCGCGATTTTCGCGGCGACGTCGTCCATTGCAGCGTCGGTATTGAATTCATACGATTGCAAAAGCTTCGTCGTGTAGCCGTTGTACCAGCCGGGCGCGCGAGGCGACTCCTGCAAGCCGGCGGCAAACCACGCGGCGGCGGGCGTGCCGCTGCCAAAGGAAACCTTTGCGCGCTGTTCGTAGAGCTTCTTTGTACCAAAGCTCAAAAGCACCGTCACAAGGAGCATGGAAGCAACGCCGACGAGGCAAAACGCGCGGCGTGTGCGAATCGTATGCACGATCAAAAGCAATCCGATCGCGGTCAAAAAGATCAGATAGTTCTGCTTGATAAGGCACGCCACGGCAATCAAGAGTACCATGGGCAGCAGCAGGAGCTTGTTGTTCTCCTGCATGTAGCGCACGGCAAAGACCGCAGACCACAAGGCAAACGCAAGCCCCGGGATCGTTCCGTAAAGAAACGTGGTAAACAGCATGGGCTGGATGCAAAGCACCAGCAGCAGCGCGGTAAACAGGAACACGCGCCAGTCACGGTAAACAAGATGCGTCAAGCGGAGGATGGCGCCATAGGCGGCGGTGAGAAACAGCGCGTTGATTATGCCCAGCAGCAGAATGTAGTTTGCCGTGCCGAACACGCGGAAAATCGCTTCATAAAACAGGACGCAGCCCAGCTGAAACGGAAACACGGAAAAGTAGCCGCCTTTTTTCAGGAGCGTGTAGCTGCCGTTGGCGGCGTCGATCGCGGCGGTCGTTACCTTGCCGGAATCGGCGGCGGGGATGCTCTTGACCGAAACGACCCAAACGACGGAGACGACGAGCGTTATAAACAGCGCAAGCCCCGCCGCGGTCAGCGCCATCCACTTTTTGCGCTTGACGCGGCGCAGCATCACAAACAGCGCAAGCACAACGCCGAGCGCCACGAGATTTGTGATAAAGCTGTCGCTGCCAAAGGAGATGTGTTCCTCCAGATTGACGTAGCAGGTTTGAAACAGGGAGATGAGAAAAACGGCAGCCGCAAACAGGAGCGCGGGAACGCATACAATATAGCCGCACGTATTGGCGGCGATCGTCAGGACACGGTTTTTCTTCTTTTTTCCCATACCGATCTCCTTTTGATCCGTTCAAAGCCGTCCTTTATGCGAGCGGCTCCTTGGCGGGCGTTCCCGCCTTGCGCGGAAAGCGCACGGGCGTCGGCGCGGTCTTTTTGCCGAGAATCAGCGTGCGCGCGCCGTAGCTTGCCGGACACTCGACCGCAGAAAGCTCCGTAAACAGCTGCTTGGCAGCGCCTTGGGCGCCCGCAAGCTCCTCTTGCACGTTGCCCTTGTAGGCGATGGTCTGCCCGCCGACCTTTAATAGCGGAACGGTCAGTTCCAACAGCACCGGCAGCGGCGCGACGGCGCGCGTGGTTGCGGCGTCGAATTTTCCGCGAAGTCCCGGGTCTTTGCCCGCATCCTCGGCGCGCATGTGGAGCATCCGCGCTTTCAAGCCAAGCGCGTCGAGCAGCGCCTCCAAAAAGGTGATGCGCTTCTGGAGCCCGTCGAGCAGCGTCACCTTGAGCGTGGGCCGCAGAATCAAAAGCGGTACGCCGGGAAACCCCGCGCCCGTGCCAACGTCGATGACGCGATCCTTCTCGCCAAGGTAGGGGAGCGCTGCAAGACTGTCCACAAAGTGCTTGTTGACCACATCCTCGGGTTCTGTGATGGTGGTCAGGTTCATGCGCGCGTTCCAGTCGATCAAGAGCCGGTAGTAGGTTTCAAACCGATCCAGCTGCTCGACGGTCAGCGCGGGCAGGGCGGCTTTGAGCAGTTCCCGCATGGCGTTTCTCCTCTCATGCTTGTCCGTTTTTGGATTCTTCCCGTTTCTTATGGATCAACAGCACCGTCACATCCGCGGGCGAAACGCCGCTGATGCGGGACGCCTGTCCGATGCTCTCGGGCTTGACGCGGTTGAGCTTTTGCCGCGCTTCCAGCCGAAGCCCCGAGAGCGTGTTGTAATCAAACGACGGGTCGAGTGCCGCATCCTCAAGCTGTTGTGCACGTTTCACCTGCTGGCGCTGCTTTTCGATATAGCCGTCGTAGCGCGCCAGCACCTCCACCTGCTCCAATACCTCCGGCGCGAGCGGCGATAGCCCCTCCACAACGCCGGAAAGCTCCGTGTAGCTGACGCTCGGGCGCTTGAGCAGATCGAATATTTTTGCGCCGGAGCGCGGCACGGTCTCGCCTTTTTCTGTGAGATAGTCAGACAGCGCTGCATCCGGCGGCACGACGCGGGATAGCGTTTGCAATGCTTGCTGCACGCGCTCCTGTTTGTATCTGAGCGTATCGTAGCGCGCATCGGAGATCAACCCCGTGCGGCGCGCCAGCTCGGTCAGGCGCATGTCCGCGTTGTCCTGCCGCAGCAGCAGGCGATATTCGCAGCGCGAGGTCATCATGCGGTAAGGCTCGGGCGTTCCCTTGGTGGAAAGGTCGTCTACAAGAACCCCGAGATACGCGTCGCTTCTACCCAGCAGCAGCGGCACATCTTCTTTGCAGTAAAGCCCCGCGTTGACGCCGGCAAGCAAGCCCTGCGCGGCCGCTTCTTCATAGCCGGAGGTACCGTTGACCTGCCCGGCAAGAAAGAGCCCATTGACGGCGCGGCACTCGAGCGAACGCTTGAGCGCGGTCGGGTCGATGCAGTCGTACTCAATGGCGTAGCCAAGGCGCATGATCTCGCAGTTTTCAAGGCCGGGCAGCGTATGGAGCATCTCCGCCTGCACCTCGGCAGGCAGGCTTGAGCTCATGCCCTGCACGTACATTTCGACGGTGGACAAGCCCTCCGGCTCGATAAAGATCTGGTGCCGGTCATGGTCGGCAAAGCGCACTACCTTGTCCTCGATGGAGGGACAGTAGCGCGTGCCGGTGGCGTGGATCTTGCCGCTGTACATGGGGGAGCGGGAGAGGTTGCTTAATATAATCTCGTGCGTTCTTGCGTTGGTATAGGTCAGATAGCAGGGCGCCTGCTCCCGCGAAAGCTGCACGTTGAGAAACGAAAACGCGGGCATGGGCACATCGCCGTCCTGGCGCTCCATCTTCGAATAATCCAGCGTGTTGCCGTTGACGCGCGCGGGCGTGCCGGTCTTGAAGCGCTGCAATGGGATACCGAGCGCGCGCATGGAGTCCGAAAGACCCGTTGCGCGGGCAAGTCCAACCGGGCCGCTCTCCTTCTCAAATTCGCCGATCAGGATGCGGCTTTTCAAGTACACGCCCGATGCGATGACCGCCGCGCGGCAGCCAAAAGAAAAGCCCTGCGCCGTGCGCACACCGCAAATTTTGCCGTTCTCGGTCAGAAGCTCCGACACCTCGTCCTGATACAGCGTGAGATTTTCGGTATTCTCAATGGTGCGCTTCATGCGCTCATGGTAGCGGCGCTTATCCATCTGCGCGCGCAGACTGTGGACGGCAGGCCCTTTTGCAAGGTTCAGCATCCGCATCTGAATGAGGGTATCGTCCGCGGCAAGACCCATCTCACCGCCCATGGCGTCGATCTCGCGCACCAGATGCCCCTTGCCCGTGCCGCCGATGGCGGGGTTGCAGGGCATGAGCCCGACCGAATCAAGATTCAGCGTGACTTGCAGGGTCGATAGCCCCATGCGCGCGAGCGCGAGCGCCGCTTCGCAGCCGGCATGTCCCGCACCGATGACCACCGCGTCATATGTCTTTGCAAACGCTGTCAAAATCGTTTGCCTCCGCTTCGTTTAGAATCCTGCTGATTTTATCATAACATGCCAAAAAGCACAATCCGCCGGGGAATGCGCCAAAGCACAGCGCACCGGCGGCGGATCGTGGGTTGCTTGCTTTATAATGCTTCGCAGCGCAAGGATGCGCGGCAGAAGCTGCTATCCTGCTTATTTAACGCGGCGATAGACGCCGTGGTCGCGGGTCATCAGACCCTCCATAATCATCTCGCGGCGGAGTGTGCAAAAGTCGTCGTTCATCTCCGCAATGATGAGGTTGACCTCTTTTTCGGGATAGTCGCGGTCTTTTTCAAAGTGCGTGAGGATCTCCTCCAGCACGATCAGGCGCTTTTTGCGCTGCGCGGGAATCTGGACGAGCGTGCCGTAGGAAAAAAACGTGTCCAGCACCTTTTTGCGGTAGGCCGCCTCCCGATCCTGCTCGGGGGAGGGCTGCTGCTCATCCGGCGCGACGAGCGAAAGCAGCGTTTGCGTCAAAAGCGCCTGATTGAGCGAGTACACCGTGTAATACTGCTCCTTTTTGGAGGTTACAAGACCCGCCGCTTCGAGCTTTTTGAGGTGGAAGCTCACCGTCGAGGGCGTGAGCGCCAGTCGCTCGGCGATCAGCTCCACATACATGGGTTCTCGGCACAGACCCCGCACAATCGCAAGGCGCGAGCCATCGGCAAGGCATTTGAACAGATCGATTGCTTCTGCCATTAGAGCGTCCCCTCCTTGCTTTTGTTGTACAGCGTTCGAATGTCGAAAAGAGCAGAAAGCTTTGCTTCCTCTACGGCGACCTTGACAAAATCGTCGTGCGCCTTTGCCGCTTCCAGCGAGACGATCCAGTTTTTCGGGATGCTCTCTAAAAGCGCTTCAAACTCTGCCGTTGCACTAGCTTCTCCGATTGCCGCGGTACGGGCAAGCTTCCTTGTCCACATCTGCTGATAAATATCGTAGATGTTGGCAGCCGCCTTTTTGAGATTGCCCTCGTCCGTGCGGTCGGAGGCGCACAGCGCACTAGCTTCTTCCAATGTGGTCTGCTTATTTTTTGCAAGCGCCAGCAGCAGCGCGTCGCTTGTATGTTTGTCCATATAAAAATACCACCCTTTCGAGTGGTATTATAGGCATAGAAATAGCGTATGTCAATCTGTTTTTATCAATATCGAATTAAATTATTTGAAAACACGGTTGAGCATCCGCGAAAACGCCGGAATGCAGGCGATGATAATACAGATGACCGTATCCACGCCGATGGTCAACCCATTGTAAGCAATGGAGTAGACCCAGGGGTTGGCGACGCCGTAATCGAGGCCCGCGTCGGCAAAAAAGATCACGCCCGACAGCACGGACACAAACATTCTGGAAAAACCGGAGACTGCCATGCCGAGGGGCAGCTTCTTCGGGAACAGGCTGGCAAGCCCCAGGCAGGAAAACGCCACAAAGTAGTCCAAAATAAACTGCGCCCAGTGGACGATCCAGGCGCCCTGTGCAACCTGCAGCAGCGCATAGGCAAACGCGGCGGCAAAGCCGTAGGCAGGGCCAAAGAACGACGCGTACATGACGATTGGCAGCATGCTTGCCAGCGTGATCGAGCCGCCAAAGGGCATGGAGAACAGCTTGAAATACGACAGCACAAACGACAGGCTGACGCAGAGCGCGCCGTAGACGAGCGCGCGGGTGGGGTTGACCTTTTCGGAGATCGCAGGCTTGTTTTTCTTTGCCGTGATGATGGCAATCACCAGCAGCGCGATAAACAGCGCGGCAGCGCCGAGCAGCAGGTACAGCTCGACGCCTTCCAGCGAAGCGAGCTTTTTGAAGAGCTTGAATTCCATTTTTTTTGTTTGCCTCCCATTGCAGTGTTATTTTTTTGCGCCGCGTTTTTGAGATAACAAAAAACGCGGTCGCCTGCAAGGCAACCACGTATCAAAAGCAATCGGTATGTATCACTTCCTACGATGGCATTACCCAACAGGTTCCGAGGGTGCTTCTCAGTCCGGGTTTCCGGACGCCCCTGTGATGAAAAATATGATACACACACTGCCTGTTTTTGTCAAGCGAGGTTGACAAAGCGCAGGGGATTGACTACGATAAATTCAATGAAGCGAGGAGGAACAAACGCAATGCGTCTGGATAAATTTCTCAAGGTATCGCGCATCATCAAGCGCCGCACGGTGGCAAACGAGGCCGCCGGCGCGGGGCGGGTCGCGATCAACGGAAAGGTCGCAAAGCCGTCGAGCGAGGTATCTGTCGGCGATGAGCTCGATATCTTGATGGGCGGCAAGCACATCAAGTATCGCATCGAGCGGGTGCAGGAGGTCGTCCGAAAGGACGAGGCAGGCGAAATGTACACGCTCCTTTCGGGAGAAGAACCCAATGACTGAGATCGTGGGCGTGCTGTTGTGCGCGGGCAGCGCCGAGCGCATGGGCTTTGATAAGCTCACAACGCCCCTTGGCGGAAAAACCGCTATCTGCCGCAGCGCCGAAGCCTTGCTTTCGGGCGGCGTTACGCGGCTGCTGCTGGTCGTCAATCCCGTGACAGCGCAGTATGCAAAGACGCTTGCCTTTGCCGTTCCCTGCGATACGGTCGCAGGCGGCGCGACACGGCACGAGTCGGTTAAAAATGCGCTGCTGCATTGGGAAACACGCGCGAGTGAAGGCGATATTGCCGTCATTCACGATGCGGCGCGGTGTATGGTCACACCTGCAATGGTCAAGGACTGCATCGCTTCGGCGTTGAAATATGGCAGCGGCATTGCTTCGCACAAGGCGACGGATACGGTGCTGCAAGATACGGACGGCGCGGTGACGGTCATTCCGCGCGAGACGGTGCGCCTGATGCAAACGCCGCAGGTGTTTTCCTATCGGGAGATTTTGTCTGCCTATCGCACGGACGCGGACGCGACCGACGACTGCACGCTCTACGCCATGGCGGGCTATACGCCGCGCTTTGTCGAGTGCGGCAGCGGCAACTACAAGCTGACCGCGCCCGAGGACTGGGCGCGCGCACTTTCAGCAACGACCGCCTACGGCACGGGGTTTGACACGCACCGCTTGGTGGAGAATCGAAGGCTGATCCTCGGCGGCGTGGAGATCCCGTTTGAAAAAGGCTTATTGGGGCATTCGGACGCGGACGTTCTCCTGCATGCCGTGATGGATGCGCTGCTTGGCGCGGCGTCGCTCGGCGACATCGGCAAGCTCTTTCCGGACAACGATCCCGCCTATTGCGGTGCGGACAGCATGGTATTATTGGGTGAGGTGATCCGGCGGCTTTCCTCCTTACGGCTGTCGGTGGGACACATCGACGCGACGGTGATTGCCCAGCGTCCAAAGCTTGCGCCTTACATCGATCGAATGCGCGAGAACATTGCAACCGTCTGCGGCATTTCCAAAGCGGACGTTTCCGTCAAGGCGACGACCACCGAGGGGATGAACGACGAGGGACAGGGCAAGTGTATCTCCGCCTGTGCAATTGCGTCGTTACGATAAAAATAGTGCTTGACCTTCCTGCTGGTGGAAGGTTTATTCTGTTTCTATCAACAGAGGGAGGTTGTTATTATGCGTCCTGAAATCAAAAGAATTCTCGTTTTCTGCGCACTTGCATTCTTGCCAGCCATCGGCGTTTGTCTGTGGCTGGCGCTGTCGGGGATCATGTACGTTTCGCCGCTTGCTGTCACGCTTGCGCTTGCCGCGTGCATGTTTTTTCCGGCGCTTGCGTCGATCCTGACGAGGCTCATCACCCGCGAGGGCTTTTCAGGTATGCTGCTGCGTCCGAACTTTAAAAAGAATGTGGGTCGCTATGCGCTGGCGGCGTTTTTACCCATGGGGCTGATTGTACTCGGCGCGGCGCTTTACTATCTCCTCTATCCCGCCATGTTTGACAGCGCCATGCCCACGATTGCAAGCGCGCTGAACGGATCTGTCTCCTTGGCGTATACCTCCGTCGCAGTGCAGACGGCCATCGCGCTGCTTTTGGGGTGGCTCGTGAATTTCATCCCCGCGCTTGGCGAGGAGCTTGGCTGGCGCGGGTATCTCTTGCCGCAGCTTACCAAGTGTATGTCCACCGGCAAGGCGATTTTGGTCAGCGGCGCGATCTGGGGCGTATGGCATGCGCCAATGATCGTGCTGGGGCATAACTACGGCACAAGCTACGCGGGCTATCCGTATCTCGGCATTCTTTTGATGACGGTATTTTGCATGCTGTTTGGCGCATTCCTTTCCTATCTGACGCTCAAGGTCGGGAGCGCAATTCCTGCCGCGATGGCGCACG
Source organism: uncultured Oscillospiraceae bacterium (assembly GCA_964636685.1). GTDB lineage: Bacteria > Bacillota > Clostridia > Christensenellales > CAG-138 > CAZWUK01. The sequence continues at coordinate 7,967 of CAZWUK010000006.1, read as the reverse complement.
GCGCACTGAACGCGGGCGCGGCGCTTGGCATGGTATTTCTTGCAAGCAGCGAATACAATCCGGTCATTGGCCCCGCGCTGATGGGCGTGATCCCGATGGCGGCGCTTTTGCCCTTTGCGGTGTGGTTCTTCCTGCGCGGGAGAACGCTTGCATTCTTGCCGCCCGTGACCAACACGCCTGTATCCGAACCTGCAGAGAAGCAGGAAGCGCACGCCTGATTGACGGCGCGCCAGATGGTCACGATGCTTGTAAAAATGGTATTGTAGATTGCAGGGACATTGCGATATGTTCGGAGGCGAACCATGGATGAAGCGACGGTCTTATTCTGGATCAACGGCGCGAGCATCGTCTTGATCGACGGATTGATGCTGGTGTTTTCCCAAATCTTTGTCAAGCGGCCGCCCAAAACCATCAACGGCGTATATGGCTATCGCACGACCATGTCCATGAAAAATAGGGATACCTGGACGTTTGCCCATCAAACGATCGGCCGGCTGGCGCAAAAAAGCGGTGTGCCGGTGATGGTGGCGTCGCTGCTCCTGCTGTATGCGCTGCGCTTTGTGCCGGGGTATGCGGCAACTTCGATGGCGGTGCTGTTTCTTCAGATCGCCTGGATATTCGTACTGCTGTTTTTAACCGAGCGCGCGCTGCGCAAACGCTTTGACAAAGACGGCAATCGGCTGGAAAACGAAAACGTTCCACAGTAATCGTACAAACAAACAAAAAAACAAATGCTGCTTCTTGAGCGGAAGCGGCATTTGTTTTGAATGAGACGATATCAGCACTGTCGCAGGACGTCGAGCGCCGATAGCTGGGTATCGTAGTAGCCGTCGTCCTTTTCGGGGCGGGCTCTGAGGCAGAGAAAGAGATCGTCGCGATCGGGAAGCCCCAGCCCCGGGATTTGGCTTGCAGGCAGCCGAAACACCGCATCCGCCGTGGCGGGGTTGCCGTTTTCGTCCGCCAGCACGTCCATGCCCATCAGATAGTCAAAAGCGCCTTGGCCGACAAGCAGCAGTACATAGTCGCTGGCGCTCAGCGCTGTGACCGCCTGCATAACCACATACGCATCGGTCGTGTTGGCGTCGGCAAAGGCAACGTCATAGATGGAGGCGGCGTTCTTCCCGTCGCCGTTGTTGTCGATGGGGAGCGATGAAAGCTGCGCTTCCAACGCTTCGACTTCAGCGGAGGTGAACGTATTGGACATCAGCAGCAGCTGCACGTCGGGCTTAACGCGCGCTGCGAGCGAAACCACCGTTGAAACAACGGCGATGAGCACCGCCAGCGCAATCAGCGTGTGCAGCTTGTAATACATCCAAAAATAGCTGAGACGTTCGCCCTTGGGCAGCGTGCGAATCTCTGAAAACCGATAGGTCTTGTCCGCCATAGATACCTCCGATCTGAACGGTTATGCCAGCACCGCGACGACTTCAATTTCGACCAGCGCGTCCTTGGGCAGGCGGGAAACCTCCACGCAGGAGCGGGCGGGCGGATCGGAAGGGAACGACGCGCCATAAACGGCGTTGACCGCTGAAAAAGCGGAAAGATCGGTGAGAAAGATCGTGGTCTTGACAACGTGTTCGCAGCGCGCGCCGAAGCTTCCCAACAGCGCTGTGATATTCTTCATAATCTGCTCGGTCTGCGCTTGGGCGGTGTCGCCTACCAGCGTGCCGCTTGCCGGATCGATGGCGAGCATGCCGGAGCAGTAAACGGTATTTTGAACTCTGACGGCTTGCGAGTACGGGCCGATGGCGGCGGGGGCGGCAGTGGTGCGAATGATTTCCCTTTGCATGAGTACATCCTCCATTAGCGAAGTTTTGAGTATTATAGCACAGTTTTCTCCGGTTGCGTATAAAATGTGACAAATCCCGTTGTGTTTGTTGGAAATGCGTGACAATCCGGCGGAAGTATAGTACAATCTTCAAGAATTCTGTAGAATTAAGAGGTATTTTGTATGGCGATTTTCCATCGGGCGGCGACAGCGTGTATAGCCGTACTAATGCTTTATTCGCTTATACCGGGTGCTTGGGCCGCGCAGGAGGAGACAACGCCTACGCCGCGACCGACTGCGACGCCGACGGTGATTACCATTGAAATTGACGAAGGGAAGATGGAAAAGGAGCAGGCGGAGGAAGAAGCCAGAGAGGCTGCCGAGCTGGCTGCCGCCAACGATCCCGCCGTTCTGGCGGAGGAAATGATCGCCTCCATGCTGGAGGTGCTGCCGGCGGTATTTGTTCCGGACGTTGAGGTGCCCATGCCCGCGGCGGGCGAAATACTCGCCTGGAAGCAGCCGTACAATCTCTACGGCAAGGTCGTTTCAAACGATCCTATCACGAGCGTTTTTGTGCGCTTTTACAACGACGACGAAGAAAACCGCATGTATCCTTACGAGGCGGGCGTCACGCTCGATCCCGAAAGCGGCGTTACGGAATACTATCTGGAGAGCAAGGAGAATCTCGAGGGCAAGAAGCTCGACAACGTGGCGGATTTTACGCGCCTTCGCCTTGGCGCGCACCGGATGCAGCTCTTTGTAACCACGACCGCCACCGAGGAGCCGTTTCGTGTGTTTGAGGCGTCCTTTACCGTAGCGAAGATGAATACCTATCCCATCACCGCCAATAAATTCAACGGGAATTATCTGGAAACGCTCGCGTTTTTCGACGGCGATACGTCAAAATTCATGTTCAATTACCGCATTCGCAGCAACGGCTATATCGGCACGGACGACACGTGGCGGGAGAGCAGCCTTGTGGAATCGACGGAGTTTGGACGTGTGCATACGCAGGCGCTGCCCTATTTTGAGAAGGCGACCGAATATCTCAACAATACCTATGTGCGCGTATCGGGCACGAACGGCGACTCCGGCATACTGCTGCTCAACGACCTGATCGAAAAGGCGTATACCTACGTGCCGCGCTTTGTCAACGGCAGCCGCTACATCAGCCACCACACGCTGGGCACATCTGTGGACGTGAACGACAATATGTACCCCAACACCAACAGCATGACCACAAAGCTGCTCTTGGCGGAGGAGCTTGGAAATTATGTAACCTACAACGGCATCCAGAAGGATGAAAACGGCGTTTCCTATTATGACTACACGTACAGCGGCAGCTATAAGGGAAAGTATAAAAAGATCCCCAAGACCATGATTAACTATCTGCTCTATGAGCTGGCGTTCTACCGGGCAGGCTTTGGCTGGGGCTTTTACTACCGCACGACCTCCGACGGTATGCACTTTACGCTGACCGACTGTCCGCAGTGGCGGCACGAAGATCCGGCGTTTGGCGGCTTGCGGATGGTATTTGCCTATGCGGACAGCGAGGAGAATATCACGCTGCCCGTTGTCCCGCTGGTCACGCCGGTTGCGACGCCGTGGGTCAGTCCGACGCCGTCGCCGGAACCGACGCCCGATCCGAGCCAGTCGCCGGAACCGACGGTATCCGCGGCGCCGGAAGCCAGCCCCGCCGCAAAAACACCAAAGCCGACGCCCGACGCTGCATCCGGTGCAACCGAGGACGACTGACAGACCAACCGCTACAGCGCGCTTCCGCGGGGAGTGCGCTGTTTTTTTATGTCGTATCCTGTGAATAACGAGGGCGCGCCAAAAACGGCGGCTGTTTACGGCGGATAAAAACGCTTAATCCTGCGTGTGCGCGGACGGCGGCACGACGCGCTCAGCTTGCCGGTATTGGGTGGGTGAAACGCCGCAGTGCTGCTTGAAAAACAGAGAGAGGTTGCTGTCCTCGGGAAACCCCGTGCGCTGCGCGATCTCTCGCACGGGAAGATCGGAGTACTTTAAAAAATACTTGATGTAGGCCAGCCGCACCTCGATCATGCGCTGCTTAAAGGTCGTGCCGTACAATTCGCGAATGACGCGGTTGAGCTGACTGGGACTCAAATGCACGCGGCTGCACAGCTCCTCCATGCGCGCGTTGCTGTCAATGAGCTGGTCAAAGAAATTGTCGATCAAGAACTTGCGGGTGTTGGCGTTTTCGGCAAGCAGCTGCCGGCCGGGCGACGCGCCTTCGCCAAAGGCAAGGCAGATTTCCTGAAACACATAAGAAAACAGCGCCGACAACAGACCGCCGAGCACCAGCTCCGCGCATACGGGATGCGTTCGGACGGTGTCGGCGATCATGTCGATGATGGGCAGCGGCGCGTTCTCCGCCATAAAATGAAAATAGCCGTTTTGCCGAAGCTTCTTGAGCGCATACTCGACCGCGGGATCGCAGCTGCTGGAGAGCTCTTGCCCCTCGGGCAGAATAAAACGGACGGAATAACGGATCTCAGGCGCCTGTGCGTTCGAAATATGCGCGTGCGTGGTGAACGGCGTAATGAGAAAGATCGAGTTGCTTGCATAGGGATGTCCCACGCCGCCGATAAACTGGAACCCCGCGCCACGCTTGCAGAAGATCAGCTCGAAGCAGGCGTGGACGTGATCCTCCGAGAAAGCGGGTTGACCGGCTGAATCGGCGGCAAAAAAAGTATGCGCCGCGAGAAAGCACTCGATGGGAAGATTTCCGGCGCTTGCACGGACGGAATAGGTTTGTTCGGCGGGATGCTCCATGTCGTCACCTGTACTAATAATCATGTTACGTTTATTGTAGCCGCCCCAAAGCAAACTGTCAACGAAGGCGCCGTTTCGTAAAAAGTATGGAATTTGCGCCGCGGACTGCAAAAGACGCTTGCTTTTTGCATGGCATCCGCCGGCATAAGCGGATAATATAATGGTAATAAATCTCGGCTTTATTAGTAAAATAATGATTTCAGGAGGATAGCACCATGGATGAAAAGAAAGTGAATGTTGATGTTTCCGGTCGCGGTACGGTGGAGGGCTTCCGCGTTTCCATCCCGGCGCGTCAGCGCCCGTATAGCGAAGAGGAGATCGCAACCGTCGTTGACGTGATGCGCAACGTGCCCGGGCAGACGCAGGGCGCAAAGCAGGAACAATTCCAGCAGGATTTTGCAGCCTATACCGGCGCAAACCATGCCTTTGCCGTATCCAACGCGACCAACGCGCTGAGCCTTGCGGCAACCCTGTGCGGCATCAAGCCCGGGGATGAAGCGATTATTCCAGCATACACATTCTGCTCTACGGCAATCGCCTTTGGCAAGGCGGGCGCCAAGATCGTCTGGGCGGACAACGACAAGGACACCTGGGTGGTCAGCCCCGAGGACATCGAGCGCAAGATCACCGACAAGACCCGCGCTATCGTGTGCGTCCATCTGCTCGGCATGCCCTGCGATATGCCCGCGATCATGAAGATCGCCAAGAAGCACAACATCAAGGTCGTTGAAGACTGCGCACAGGCGCTCGACGCCCGCATCAACGGTCAGCATGTCGGCAGCTTCGGCGATTTCGGCTGCTTCAGCTTCCATGGCGCAAAGACCATGACCACGCTGGGCGAAGGCGGCGTCATCACCGTGAAATCCGACGCGGACGCCGCGTTGGTGCCGGGACTGCGCTTCAACGGCTGCTGCGGCTACAACTATCCGCGCGAGCGCTACTGGGTGCCCGCTATGAGCAACGTGGATCTGGATATCGAAGGCTTCTGGCCCAACAACTTCTGCATCGGCGAAGCACAGTGCGCGCTGGGCAGCGTGGAGCTCAAGACCCTCACGGAAAACACCGACAAGATCATCGCGCAGAACGATAAGCTCCGTGCACTGCTTGCCGACGTTCCCGAGATCACCTTCAACAAGATCCCCGAAGGCTACCGTCACGTTCGCCATCAGTATGTGCAGCACTTTGACGGCAGCGCGTTCGGCAAAAACCGCGACGACCTGCTTGACCTTTTGACCACCAAGTACGGCATCCGCAGCATCGTCCAATACTATCCGCTGTACCGCTACCCGCTGTTCCAGAAGCTCGGCGCAGGCGAATTTGACTGCCCGGTGCTGGAAGGCTGGTGGGACAACAGCTTCTCCGTGCCGATGTGGTGCGGGATGGAAGACGACGTGCTCAAGACCATCGCGGATTCCGTCAAGAGCGCAATCGCTGATCTCAAGGCCGCCAAGTAAGGAGCGTTTTCGTGAAGAAAATCACAGGGGGCGTTCTCGTCCCGCTGTGCTCGCCCTGTGACGCGGACGGCAGGTTCCTCGAAACGGAATTTGCCGCCGCGCTGGACGAGGCCATGCGGGAGGATCTGGACGGCGCATACATCTGCGGCGGCACGGGCGACGGCAAAAACATGCGCACCGAAGAACGCAAGGCCGCAGCGCGCATTGCCGCTGAGATCTGTCACAAATACGATAAGGTTGCGCTCTTGCAAATCGGCGCGCACACCATGCGAGAAGCGCTGGAGCTTGCGCAGGATGCGCCGGATACGGGCGTTGACGGCATTTCGAGCGTACCGCTTTCGGGGCAGCCGCATGACGTGCAGATGACGTATTACCGTCGCCTCAACGAGGTTTCCGGCGGGATGCAGACCATTCTTTACTACATGCCGCAGCCGGGAACCACGTTCCCGCTTGCACAGGTGGTGGAAACCCTCCATGTGCCGGGCGTCACGGGAATCAAGTGCTCGACCAACGACTTTTTCTTTACCCAGCAGCTGATGGCGGAAAAGCCGGAAGGAACGATCCTCTTCAGCGGCAAGGACGAGTATCTTGCACCCGCCGTGATCCATGGCGCGGACGGCGGCATCGGTATGTGGGCGACGGTGTTCCCCAAGACCTATTCGGGCATCTATCGTTTGGCAAAGGCGGGAAAGCTCCAGGAAGCTTTCCACCTGCAAAGCGAGCTGAACGCGCTGTGCTGCATCGTGATGAAAAACGGGCTGCTGCAAAGCTTTGCCTGCATCCTGCATTATCTCAACAAGCACGATCGCGTGTTCCGCGCGCCGGAGCCACAGTACGATCCGGCGTTCTATGACCGCTTTATTCCCGAGGCGGCGACGCTGATCGATCGTCTGGCCGAGGCCAAATAACCACTGAACCGAAAGGAAACGATCATGAACCAGATCCCCAAAACAGACATTCGCGTCTGCCCGATCACGCTGGGCACGATGACCTACGGCTCGCCCGTGGCGTTTGACGACGCGGTCAAGCTGACGCAATACGCCGTTTCCCGCGGCGTCAATCTCATCGACACCGCCAACATGTACGAGGGCTACAACCGCTATGCCGGAAGCGCGGGCGGCGTGGCGGAGGAGATTGTCGGCAAGGCGATTTCCGGTATGGCGCGCGACAGCGTGGTCGTCGCCACCAAGGTCGGTATGAAGGTCGGCGCTGCGCCGGAGGACGAGGGCACCTCGCCTGCCGCGATCCAAAAGCAGCTCGATAAGAGCCTCCAACGCCTTGGCACGGACTATATTGACCTGTACTATTTGCACCGTCCCGACGAGAGCGTCCCCCTGGCGGAGATTCTGGGCGCGCTCAAGCGCGCGATCGACGCGGGGAAAATCCGTCATTACGGCGTGAGCAACTATTCCGCCGCGCAGCTCTCCCAGCTGATGAAGACCGCCGACGCAAACGGTCTGCCGCGTCCCGTGGTCTGCCAACCGCCGTTGAGCCTGCTCAAGCAGGATGCGCTTTCTGAGCTGATCCCGCTGTGCGCCGCAGAGGACGTCGCCGTGATCCCGTACCAGATCTATCAGGGCGGTTTGCTGACCGGCAAGTATCAGCGCGGCATGGCGGCGCCCGCAGGCTCCCGTGCCGCTGAAAAAGCGGACTGGATGATGAAGATGGACGACACGCTCTATGATAAGCTCGATGCTTTTGCGCTTTCCGCGAAGGAAAAGGGCATGACGATGACCCAGTACGCCATCCGTTGGGTGCTGGAGCAGCCTGCCGTTGTTTCCGCCATCGTGGGCGTCAAGCGCAACGAACAGATCGACGACGCGTTGGGCGCAATTGGCTGACAAACAGACGAGCAGTGCTCCACTTGTTCCTTTTATGCTATACTGGAGCCGAATCAAACCGATCCGGCTCCGTATTTTTTCCTCACCGTTTGAAAGGAAGGGTTA
>CAZWUK010000005.1:0-51255 GCA_964636685.1 uncultured Oscillospiraceae bacterium | reverse complement strand
ACTGCATACCTTCAACGATATTCAGCTCGGTCTTCATGGTCTTGCTCTCTTCTACTGTGATAACGCCATCGTTGCCGACTTTCTCCATTGCATCGGAGATCAGCTTGCCAACATTCTCGTCGCCGGCAGAGATCGACGCAACCTGTGCGATCGCCTGCTTGCTGCCAACGGGCTTGGAAAGCTCCTTCAGACCCTCTACCGCTTCTTCAACGGCCGCTTCGATGCCGCGGCGCAGCACCATCGGATTGGCGCCGGCTGCCACGTTTCTCATGCCCTCACGAACAATCGCCTGCGCAAGCAGGGTCGCGGTCGTGGTGCCGTCGCCAGCCACGTCGTTGGTCTTGGTGGCAACTTCTTTGACGAGCTGTGCGCCCATGTTTTCAAACGCATCCTCCAGCTCGATTTCCTTGGCAATGGTAACGCCGTCGTTGGTGATTAAAGGCGCGCCGAATTTCTTGTCGAGAACAACGTTGCGTCCCTTGGGTCCCAACGTGATCTTAACGGTATTTGCGAGTTTATTCAGACCCGCTTCAAGAGATCTTCTTGCTTCTTCGCCATACTGTAATTGCTTTGCCATAGTATCGTTATCCTCCTGCTTTACTCAACGATTGCCAGAATGTCATTCTGACGAACCACGATGTATTCGGTGCCGTCCAGCTTGACTTCCGTACCGGCATACTTGGAATAAATCACTTTGTCGCCAACGTTGACATACATCTTGACTTCCTTGCCATCAACCGTACCGCCGGGGCCAACTGCGACGACTTCCGCCATCTGCGGCTTTTCCTTTGCGGCGTCCGGCAGTACCAGACCGCTCTTAGTCACCTTTTCGTTCTCAATGTTTTGGATGACCACACGGTCGGCCAAAGGTTTGAGTTTCATAAAAATGCGCCTCCTGTATTTTGCCAGTATTTTTAAGTTTCTGTTAGCACTCCAATTCGTTGAGTGCTAACCACGAAAATTATTATACCACGCCGTTAATTGAAGTCAATTCCGAAATGCAACGAAATTGTGAAAAACTGTTATGCTTTCAGTAAACGTGTGTTATACTCCCGCTGAAAGGATATAGAATCATATGGAAATTTCGGAATTCAAAATACACGGCATGACCTGCGCGGCTTGTTCTGCCAGTGTAGAGCGCATGGTTCGCCGTTTGCCGGGCGTAGAGGCGGCTTCTGTCAACCTGATGACGGAACGGCTGCGCGTACGCGGCGACAGCGTTTCCTTTGAAGCGGTCGCAAAAGCGGTGCAGAAGGGCGGTTTTACCGCAGAACGCATTTTAGATGAAAAAACGCAAATCGAAGAGGACGCCGCACAGCGCGAACGCGCGCAGAAACGGCGCAGGGTTCGTTTGATCGTGGCAATCCTCTTCACAATACCGCTCTTTTATCTCAGCATGGGCGGTATGGCGGGGCTTCCCATCCCGATTTCCATGCACGATCAGCCTATGCTGTTTGCGCTTGTGCAGCTGCTTTTGCTGCTGCCGGTAATCGGCGCCGGATGGGATTTTTACGTGCGTGGCGCAAAGGCGTTGTTCTCCGGTCATCCTAACATGGACAGTCTGGTTTCGGTTGGTACGGTTGCATCGATCGGCTACAGCGTGTACTCTATCATTCGCATCGGGAATGGCGACTCAACCGCGGTTCACGACCTCTATTTGGAGTCCGCCGGAGTTATCATTACGCTCGTCATGCTGGGAAAATACCTCGAAGCACGCAGCAAGAAAAAGACGGTCGAGGCAATTGAGAAGATGGTCGCGCTGACGCCGGCTGTCGCCAGCGTACTGCTTCCCGACGGAACAGAACGCCAGCTTCCCGTTGAGCAGCTGATGGTGGGCGATAAAATCCTCGTTCGTCCCGGCGAGCAAATTCCGGCCGATGGCGTCATTGAGCAGGGCAACGCCGTGATCGACGAAGCAATGCTCACCGGCGAGAGTATCCCGGCAGAAAAGGCAAGCGGTGATTCTGTCGTCGGCGGCAGTATCAACGGCATGACTAGCTTTGTGTTTTCAGCGGTGCATGTGGGCAATGACACAGTGCTTTCGCAGATGATTCGCTGTGTCGAAGAAGCGCAGGGAAAAAAAGCGCCCGTTTCCCGTCTTGCGGATCGCATTTCCGCGGTATTTGTGCCCGTGGTATTCGGGATTGCACTGCTTTCCGGCTGCATCTGGCTCCTTGCGGGGCAGAGCATCTCCTTTGCTTTGACGGTGTTTGTATCGGTATTGGTGATCGCCTGCCCTTGCGCGCTGGGGCTTGCCACGCCAACTGCCATCATGGTCGGGACAGGAATTGCGGCTGAACACGGCATTCTGATTAAAAGCGGCGAGGCTTTGGAAACCGCGCACGACATCCGGATTCTCGCGCTGGACAAAACAGGCACCGTCACCAGCGGTACGCCCGTTGTCACCGATATTCTCCCCGCAGGCATTCCCGAACAGACGCTTCTCTCGTTTCTCGGAAGTCTGGAAAGCGCCAGCGAGCATCCGCTTGGAAGGGCGATCGTCTCCCGTGCCGAACAACAGGGGCTGGAAAAGCCGGCATGCAGCGATGTAACGGCAATTCCGGGACGTGGAATCATTGGAACCGTCGGCGGAGAAAGAATGCTCGCCGGCAATCCCGCGCTGTTGTCGGAAAACGGCGTGAATTTGCCAGAATCGATCGACTTTTCCGCCCAGCCGGAAAAAACGGCGATTTTTGTCGCAATCGGCGGTACCTACGCAGGCGCCGTCCTGCTTGCCGATACCATTCGCCCGGATGCAAAAAAGGCGATCGCCGCGCTGCAAGAAGAAGGTATTTCTGCCGTATTGATTACCGGCGACCGGGAGGCGACCGCCGCCGCCATCGCAAAGGAAGCGGGGATTGATCGGTATTACAGCGGCGTACTGCCGCAAGAAAAGGCGGCGATCGTTTCCTGCATGATGGAAGAAAGCGAAAAAACCGTCGGCATGGTCGGCGACGGCATCAACGATGCACCGGCGCTTTCTACGGCAAATGTCGGCATTGCGGTCAATACCGGCACGGATATTGCCATCTCCTCAGCGGACGTTGTATTGATGAAAAGCGGCTTATCCGGCGTCTATCAAGCAATCGACATCAGTCGCTGCACGATGCGGATTATACGGCAAAACCTCTTTTGGGCGTTTTTCTACAACATCGTCGGCATTCCGGTCGCAGCCGGGCTGCTGTATGCCTTTGGCGGGCCTTTGCTCTCCCCAATGATTGCGGCTTTTGCCATGAGCCTCTCCTCCGTTACCGTACTTTCCAACGCCTTGCGGCTTCGCGCTGTGTATGCCGCGCGGCAGAAGCAATATTCGGCAAAGTGACGGCAAAATATTGCTTGCATTCGCCGGAAAACTATGCTAAACTATCTTCTGTTCGAGTATAAAGTTTATGTACAGGGGGTGAAAGATTTTGGCAAATATCAAGTCTGCGATGAAACGTATCCGCGTATCCGAGAAGCAGAACCTCCGCAACCGCATGGTGAAGTCGGAGTTGAAGACCACCATTCGTCGTTTTGACGAGGCGTTGCAGAGTGGCGATAAGACTGCGGCAGATGCTGCTTATGTCAATGCTGTCAGCATGGTCGATCATGCTGCGACAAAAGGCGTGATCCATAAGAATGCTGCCGGCCGTAAAAAAGCGCAGTTGGCCAAGAAGCTCACGGTTGCCGCCAACTGACCCCCCAAAGGTATATGTTTTTAAAAGCGTGTCTTCGGACACGCTTTTTCTTGCTTTCGTGCGCTAAAGCGGATACAATATGATCCATGAGAAAGGAGCGTTTTTCAATGGATGAATATGTTTCCAAGCTTCGGTCGGAGGAGATCGACGCACTGTTTCAAGCCATCCTCTTGCTGAAGGATCCCGCCGAGTGCTATCGTTTTTTTGAAGACGTCTGTACGGTCGCCGAACTGAAGGCCATTGCGCAGCGCTGGGAGGTCGCAAGACAGCTTGACCGGAATATCACCTATCAGGAAATTTCTCAGGAGCTAAACGCTTCTACTGCCACCATCAGCCGCGTCAATCGTTGCCTTGCCTATGGCGCGGGCGGCTACCGCTTGCTGTTGGAGCGCATAAAACAAAAGGAAGACTGACGCATATGTCTATGGATGGTCTGGCGATCGCCTCGGTCATCGCCGAATTGACGCCGCTGATCGGCGGAAAAATCGATAAGGTACAGCAGCCCGAACGGGACTCCCTGCTGTTGACCGTTCGGGCAGGCGGGAAAAACAGCCGCCTGCTTCTGTGCTGTCACGCAGAAAACGGTCGGATACAGTTGACAAAGATTCCGTTTTCCAATCCGGTGGAAGCGCCGGCTTTTTGCATGATGCTGCGCAAGCGCCTGATCGGAAGCAGAATCGCAGGCATTGCGCAGACCGGGCTGGATCGGGTCGTTACCTTCTCTTTTGAAGGGCGCGACGACATGCAGGACGCCGTGGAATACCGGCTGGTCGTCGAATTGATGGGCAAATACTCCAATATGATCTTCGTTCAGCCGAACGGCGTCGTCGCCGACAGCATCCGGCATGTCACGCCTGCAATGTCCTCCGTCCGCACGGTGCTGCCGGGTCTGCCCTATATCGCACCCATTGGTCAGGGAAAGCGGAACCCTCTGCACGCCACAACGGAGGACTTGAGCAGCGTCTGCCCCGGCGGAGAGCCTTCGCCAAAGCTGCTGACCGAGCTTTTCGAAGGGCTTTCGCGTCAGACCGCCGCTTATCTTGCCATGGCTGCACCTTCTCAAAAAGCGCTTTCCTCAATATTAAACGCCTTTTTGCAGGGACGCTTCTCTCCTGTCCTGATTGAATCGGAGGTGGGCGATCCCATCGCGGTCGAACCGTTTCCAATTCCTCCGCTGCCTTTGCAGACCGTGCGCGAGATTGCGTCGATGTCGGACGCATACGACCTGTTCTGCGAGAAGCGCGATGCGGTTATCCGTATTCAGCGGCACAGCGCGGCACTCAAAAAATCATTGGAAACGCATCTATCCCGTGCGTTAAACAAGCGCGCAATTTATGAGGACGCAATCACCGGTGAAGAAAAGTATGAGGAATACCGACTCTTTGGGGAATTGCTGACTGCAAACGCCTATTGTCTCAAAAACTGCGGGGCGACCGCCGTCGTGGAAAATTACTATCTTGACCCGCCGGAAAACAGCGTTATCCCGCTCAATCCCATGCTTTCCGTACAGGAAAACGCGCAGCAATACTTTAAAAAATATCGCAAAAGCAAAACTGCCCGAGATTATGCGCTGCAGCAGCGCGATGCGCTCCTGACAGAGATCGACTATCTGGAGGGGCAGCTTAACAATATTTCACTTTGCGATACGCTGGCAGAATTGCAGGAAATTCGTGATGAGCTGGTGCGCGAGGGTTACTTGCGCCCGGAGCGCAAAAAGACGGCGGCACCGCAAAACGAAAGGCTCGGCTCGTCACCGATGTGTTTCCTTTCCCGCGATGGAATCCGCATATTCGTGGGGAAAAACAACCGGCAGAACGATCAGCTGACATTAAAAACCGCCGACGGTGAAAACCTGTGGTTCCACACCAAGAATATTCCGGGCTCGCACGTAATTGTTGACGCGCTTGACGATCCACCCGCAACGACCATCGAGGACGCAGCTATGCTTGCGGCATATTTCAGCAAGGTGCGCGGCTCTGCATCCGTGCCGGTGGATTACACCAAGCGCAGGTTCATCAAAAAACCGGCCGGCGCACATCCGGGATTCGTCATTTATTCCACCAACCGCACCATCTACGTCACGCCGGATGAGGCGACGGTCAAGCGCCTTTTACCCGGCTGAAAACCAATCGCCATATTGAAAGGACTTCCCAATGAAGCTGATTATTGCCTCCAACAACGCGCACAAGGTTCGCGAAATCAAACAAATACTCGGTAACTATTTTGAGCAGTTGGATACGCTGCAAGATGCCGGGCTCGATATTGATGTGGTCGAAGACGGCACTACATTTGAGGAAAACGCCGTCAAAAAAGCCGAAGCGGTTCTCGCTGCAGCGCCGCAGTACGACGCTGCGCTTGCCGACGACAGCGGTTTAATGGTCGATGCGCTGAACGGAGCGCCCGGCGTTTACAGTGCGCGATATGCAGGCGATGCACACAACGACAGCGCCAATAATGAAAAGCTCATGCGCGACATGGAACATGTGCCGGACAGCGAGCGTGCCTGCCGCTTTGTATCCGCAATCGCTCTGGCGCGCCGCGATCAAAAGACCGTCACCGTAGTGGGCGCCTGCGAAGGGATGCTGCTGCGAAAGGCGCGCGGGCAAAACGGTTTTGGATATGATCCTTACTTTTTCTACGCGCCCATGCAATGCTCCTTTGCGGAATTGGACGGAGAAAAAAAGAACGCCGTCAGCCACCGGCATAACGCGCTGCAAAAGCTGAAAGCGCTTCTGGGGAAAGAATCGTGATACGGGTCGGCGTTTTTTCTGATACACATGGCGACCTGTCCCTACTGTATGCGGCAAAAGCAAGGCTTGGCGCGGTCGATATGATAGTTCATTTGGGCGACTTTGCTTCGGATGCAAAGCAGATCGGTGATTTTTTCGGCGTACCCGTTGAGGCAGTATCGGGAAACTGCGACTTCCGCGCGGGCGTCCCCTCGGAACGGATGATTGCGGTGGAAAACGCGCGCATTCTTATCATGCACGGCGACGGCTACCGCGACATCTACCGTATTGCGCTGAAAGCAGAAGAACAGCGCTGTGACGCTGTTCTCTTCGGGCATACCCACGTACCGTTGTTGACGGCACAGGGCAAGCTTTTGATCGTAAATCCCGGCAGTCTTTCCCACCCGCGGAGGCAAAGCGCCTGCTCCTGCGCGCTGTTGACCGTCGAAGGACGCGATGTTGACGTTAAGCTGCTGCCGCTCAAACCGTAATTTCAGCCGCTTCCGCTTCCTGTTCCGCAATGGGGTTGGAAAAACGGAGAAACTCCGGCATTTCCTCCACGCGATGGATGCCAAACTTGCGCAGGAACGCATCGGTCGTTCCAAACAGCGTCGGATGCCCCACCACATCTTTTTTGCCGACCGACACGATCAGCCCCAGCTTTTGCAGCTGACTTACTGCATATTCACACCGCACGCCGCGCACCGCTTCAATGTCCGCGCGGGTGACAGGCTGGCGATATGCAACCACGGCAAGCGTTTCCATCAAAGACTGCGAAACGCTCTTTGTTTCCTCCGGTTGCAGCAGGCATTCCACATCCGTCACAAACGCGCGATTGCTGATGAGCTGCGTTGTATCTTCTGTGACGAGCAGCTGTATGCCGCGCCGCTCACGCGCATACGCCGTCTCCATCGAATGGAGCAGCGCCGTCATGTCTTTTTTGGGCATTCCAAAGGTGCGTGCAAGCTCCGTGATCGAAACCGGATCGCCGGCAACGAACAGCACGCACTCGATTCTGTTATAAAGCTCTTGCTCCGCCATCAATCATCCCTCATTCCGGAAGCTCGTCCATATAGTCATACTGTTCATCGCCCTTTAGAAGCAATTCCAACGCGGTGATGCGAATGGGCGCAAACGGATATTTTTGCTGCAGGTGCACCTCGCCATGCGCGATCATCTCCAGCAGCGCCATGAACGTGACAATGACCTCCATGCGATCCGGCTCTCCGGAAAACAATTCCTCAAAAGACACAGTGGGCGTTGCCAACAGCTGCTCCCGGATCTTTTTCATTTGACTCCGAACAGTAAAGTGATCGGGACGGACGTTGTGCAGCTCATCTGGCGCATCCTCCGTCGGTTTGGTCTTGGACAGCAGGAGCAAAAACGCCTGATACAGCCCGTCCATCGACGCGCCGTCCAGCTCCACCTTCTGCGGCGGCAACGGAACGTCCTCCGGCAACCGCGTAAAGCTTGACTGTGCCGCGTTGTAAAGCGTTTGAAGATTCTCGCTCGCTTCCTTAAACGCTTTGTATTCGCGCAGCTGTCGGATCAGCAGCACCTCCGGATCCTCTTCCTCCTCGGTCTCCTTGGGCGGTCGCGGCAAGAGCTGTCGTGATTTAATGTACACCAAAGTCGCCGCCATGGTAAGAAATTCGCTGGCGGTATCCATATCCAGAGAATCAACGTCTTCCATATAAGCAAGATACTGCGCCGTGATCTCCGAGATAAATATGTCTTTGATGTCCAGCTCCGACTGCTCGATCAAATGCAGCAAAAGGTCCAGCGGCCCGTCGAACCGATCCAGATGTACGCGGTACGCCATGTATCAAAAGAACAGCCCGACCAGCCAGGACGCGGCCGAAAACAAGCCGTTGAAAATCCAGGAAACGATCGTGCTCAAAAACGACACCTGCGAATTCAAAATAACGACGAGCAGCAGGATATACATCCCGTATTGCCGCAGAAAAAAGCACGCCTTGGGAAGCTTTCGCATGAATAGGCTCTCAAACACATGCGAACCGTCCAGCGGATAAACCGGGATCAGATTGAAGACCAGCAGCGCAATGTTCAGCACGATGATCGATTGCACGATGCTATACAAGGCGGAACTGGAAACGCCGTTGAAAAGGAGTACGGCAAAAAGAATCGAAGCAAAAAACGCTACGATCAGATTCATCGTAATGCCCGCTAAAGAAACAATGATATCATCCCGGCGAAAATTTTTAAAGTTGCGCGGATTGACAGGCACCGGCTTCGCCCAGCCAAAGCCCAGCAAAAGCAGGGAGATAAAGCCGATCCAATCGATATGCGCAAACGGATTGAGCGTCATACGCCCCATGTCGCGGGCGGTGGGATCACCAAGCTTATATGCCGCAAAAGCATGCGCCCACTCATGCACGGTCAGGCCGATCAAAACGGCAGGCAGTGTATAGAGAATGCTCAGCGGATCTGAAAAAATCTGTGCTATACGGCTCAATTGAATTTATTCCCTTTCTCGTAATCTTAATATTATAAGATAATTTCAAAAAGGATGCAACCGGGTCTCTCACGGCGTCAAAAAGTCCAGCATTACGCGGAGAATCGCATCCTTGAGCGTAAAGCGCGGAACATCTTTCTCGGGGTACAGCAGTACCTCCAGGAGCTGGTTTCCCTCTGCGTCGGAATAAGTCACCTTCCCAACCGAAACATCGGTATAGAGCGGCGCTTGCAGCTCCTCCGGCAGCGAAACAACGCCAAGCGGCGCCTCTTGCTGCTTTTTTATCAGCAGAATTACCTCCTCTGCCGGTATGATGTTCACGCTGTCTGTCTCGCCGTCGTCAACGGGACGCACGGCAAGCGGCGCCTCGCCTGCCTTGTAGTAGCTTTTCGCGGTGTATGCTGCAAAGCCGTAGTCCAGCATCGCAGAGGCTGTCTGATAACGCGACGAAGCGTCCTTTGTGCCCAGCACCACCGCTACAAGCGACATGCCGTTTCGCTTTGCGGTAAACACGCCGCAGTAACCGTCTTCCGCGGACGAGCCCGTCATGAGCCCATTGCATCCGGAATACCCGAGCAGCAGTCGATTTGCGCTGACCAGATCCGTCAACCTTCCATCCTCGTGAGAAAAATGATCCATGCGAATTGCGCTCCACTTGAGAAACGTCGCGCTTTCCAAAGCGGCGCTCCCCAGCTTTGCCAACGCCGCCGCAGTAAATCGATCCTCGCTGCCAAGCGCGCTTTGTACGGTAAAATCGCCGCCTGCAAGGTGAATTGTCGCATTCACATTCTCACGGAACATGCTTTCCGACCCATAGGCGCCCTCTCCAAGCGTCATGATCGCGTCACCCGCCGAAATGATCGCCGCGGCTTTGAAAAGATCGATTACCCGGGCGGACTCGTTTTCCTCCAAAAAAGCACTCGGGCCCGGCACGTCCGCTGCCGCTTTGTTGGTGTACAGGCGGCGTGACGGCTCCAGCGTACCGTCGTCGATCGCCTGTGCCAGTGTCAACACCGCGGGAAGCTTGCTCAAGCCCGCGACGTTGTACGGCGTCTGCGCATCTTTTTGGGCAAGAACGGCGCCGGTGTACGGTTCGACCAGAATCGCCGCCTTTGCCATCGATAAATCAATTGTTTCCTCCCCCTCTGCGCGGCAATCCCAAAGGGGCAGTATCATCAGCAGAATACAAGCTGTCCACGCAAAAAAACGCATACAAAAAAACCTCCTGTCCTAACACTATGTCGGGGCAGGAGGTCAAATGCCGGTTTTAGAGGTTTGCGGCGCCGTTGCAGCCTAAGACGTCGGTGATCTTGTGCTCGACCATCTTCTTGATGGCTTCACGAGCGGGCTTGAGGTACTGACGGGGATCGAAATCCGCCGGGAATTCCGCAAAATGCTCACGGATGGAAGCGGTCATTGCAAGACGCAGGTCGCTGTCGATGTTGATCTTGCAAACGGCCATCTTCGCGGCTTCGCGCAGCATGTCTTCCGGAATACCGATCGCGTCCGGCATTTTTCCGCCGAACTTGTTGATGGTTTCAACAAATTCCGGGATAACGCTGGATGCGCCGTGCAGAACGATCGGGTAGCCCGGCAAACGCTTTTCAACTTCTTCGAGGATGTCAAAGCGAAGCTGCGGCTTGGTGCCCGGCTTGAACTTGTATGCGCCATGGCTGGTGCCGATGGCAATTGCCAGAGAATCAACGCCCGTGCGGGTCACGAAATCCTGCACCTGATCCGGATCGGTATAGGACGCGTCCGCGGCGGAAACGTTGACCGCATCCTCGATACCGGCCAGACGGCCCAGCTCGCCCTCTACGACCACGCCGTGGTCATGTGCATATTCGACGACCTGACGCGTGAGCTTTACGTTATCTTCGTAGGAATGATGGGAACCGTCGATCATAACGGAAGAAAATCCGCCGTCGATGCAGCTCTTTCACAGCTCAAACGTATCGCCGTGGTCGAGATGCACGCAAATCGGCAGATCTGTTTCGATGCAAGCCGCTTCGATCAGCTTCATCAGATACGTATGATTTGCATATTTGCGGGCGCCTGCGCTGACCTGCAGGATCAGGGGTGCGCTCAGTCCTTTTGCAGCCTCTGTGATACCCTGGATGATTTCCATGTTGTTCACATTGAAAGCGCCGATGGCATAACCGCCCTTATATGCGTCTTCAAACATCTTTTTGCTTGTTACGATAGGCATATGTTTATTCTCCTTTGGATGTTTTTTCGCTGTTATTATATCGCATAATCCGCGAAATGCAACGAAAAATTGCAAACTGCCATAGATTCGGATATAATATGGAAAAAGCTTGCGGAGGAACATTATGGCTGAAAAGATGCTTTCGCTCATTATTCCCGTGTATTATGAAGAGGACGTTCTGGAGACTTCCTATGCCCGCATGGACGCCGCGATGAAGAGCACCGGCTATCCGTATGAGATCATCTATGTCAATGACGGCAGCCGCGACGATACCTTGTCCATCCTCAAAAAAATCGCCAAGGACAAGCCGGAGGTCAAAGTTCTCTCCTTCTCCAGAAACTTCGGGCATCAGCTCGCCGTGACCTGTGGCATGGATCACGCAAAGGGCGATGCGCTGGTCATTATCGACGTGGATTTGCAGGATCCACCCGAAATTATCCCCGGGATGGTCAAGCGTTGGGAGCAGGGCGCCGATATCGTTTACGGCAAGCGTCTGAAGCGAAAAGGCGAAACGTTTCTTAAAAAGCTGACCGCCGCCGCGTATTACCGGCTTTTGGACTGGATGAGCGCATATCCGATCCCGCTCGACACCGGCGATTTCCGTTTGATCGACCGCAAGGTTGCCGACCAGTTTCTCAAAATGCGCGAGCACAGCCGTTTTTTGCGCGGGATGTCGGCATGGATGGGTTTTGAGGCCGTTCCGCTGGAATATGAACGTCAGGAGCGCGCCGCCGGCAAGACAAAGTATACCCTCAAAAAAATGCTCAAGCTTGCCAGCGACGGCATCACGGGCTTTTCCGACAAGCCGCTCACCATGGCAACCGGCGCGGGGATCGGTACCGTTATGCTTTCCGGCTTCGGCTTGATCGCGCTGATCGTATGCGCCTGCACCTGCGGCGTTGCACCGTGGCTGTGGGCAGTTGACGGACTTCTTCTGATGCAGGGTATTACGCTTTGCTTTATGGGATTGCAGGGCATGTATTTGGGCAGAATGTATGAAGAGCTTTTGGATCGCCCGCTCTATATCGTTTCAGAACGGATCCACGTGGACGAAGAAAGCTAAAAAACCGTCAAAATACGTCAATAATAATATATTTTGACACACTTTCCATTTTTCAGGTTGCAACACCTGACAAAATGATGTAGAATACCAGAGATTTGTAGATATATCAAACAAGGAGGATATAGATAACTATGGCAATCAAAGTAGGCATCAACGGCTTTGGCAGAATCGGCCGCCTCGTATTTCGCGCTGCGGTTGCGAACCCCAGCATCGAGATCGTCGGCATCAACGACCTGATTACCCCGGATTATATGGCGTACATGCTCAAGTATGACACCATTCACGGTCGTTTCAACGGTACGGTGGATTACACCGAAAACGCGCTGATCGTCAACGGCAAATCCATCCGTGTCACCGCGGAAAAGAACCCCGCTGACCTGAAGTGGA
Source organism: uncultured Oscillospiraceae bacterium (assembly GCA_964636685.1). Lineage (GTDB taxonomy): Bacteria > Bacillota > Clostridia > Christensenellales > CAG-138 > CAZWUK01. The sequence continues at coordinate 38,714 of CAZWUK010000005.1, read as the reverse complement.
ACGAAGTCGGCGCAGATTACGTGGTTGAGTCCACCGGTCTGTTCCTGACCAAGGAAAAGGCACAGGGGCATATCGACGCAGGCGCAAAGCACGTCGTGATGTCCGCTCCTTCCAAGGATGACACACCGATGTTCGTCATGGGCGTCAATCAGGATATGTACACCTCCGACATGAAGTTCGTATCCAACGCTTCCTGCACCACCAACTGCCTGGCGCCGGTCGCAAAGGTTCTGAACGATTGCTTCGGCATCACCGAAGGTCTGATGACCACCGTTCACTCCATCACCGCAACCCAGAAGACCGTTGACGGCGTCTCCGCTAAGGATTGGCGCGGCGGCCGCGGTGCTTCCTACAACATCATTCCTTCCTCCACCGGCGCTGCAAAGGCCGTTGGCAAGGTCATCCCGGCCCTGAACGGCAAGCTCACCGGCATGTCCATGCGCGTTCCTACGCTGGACTGCTCCGTGGTCGACCTGACCGTCAACCTCGCAAAGCCCGCCAAGTATGACGAGATCTGCGCAGCCATGAAGAAGGCTTCTGAAGGCGAACTCAAGGGTATCCTCGGTTACACCGAAGACCCGGTGGTCTCCTCCGACTTCATCGGTGATGCACACACCTCCATCTTCGACGCCAAAGCCGGTATCGCCCTGACCGATACGTTCGTGAAGGTCGTTTCCTGGTACGACAACGAATGGGGTTATTCCAATAAGGTTCTCGACCTCATCACCTACATGGCATCTGTCGACAACAAATAAGATCGTAAAGATCTGAGATAAGCAGAGGCTGCATCCAATGGATGCAGCCTCCGCTTTATCTTGGCTTATAATTTATAAATCACCTGACCGTTACGCGAACGAATCGTTTCTAGGAGCTTTTCGCGTCATGGGGTAAACGTTGAGTTTATCCTCCTTTGAGACGCAGGCTAGGAACACCTGATCGTACGACGTGTAGCCCAATGACTTCAATTCGTTTCGAAGCCACGTTTCATTGTGACCCACCGCGCCGAGGTTTTCCCGCAGCAGCACGCCGTCAGCAATAATCGTTGGGACGATCTCCGACTTTGGCGGGAACACGCCGATATCCCCGGGCTGTACCGGCCGTAATTCAGATTTGGGCAAAAAGCTGACCGTACCGTTTTCCTCAAGAATGGCAACCTGAATTTCCGACGGATCAAAAAAACCGGCGATCCGGCACAGCGCCAGAAAATCGCCGAGATCAAAGCGCGCCCGTTTGAGGTTTTCCCGATAGATCACGCCGCCATCGAGCAATATGATCGGCACACCGGTAAACAGCCGGCGCGCGACCATGGATTTACTGGTCAACACCGAGATGCCAAAGGCGCACAGCGCGTAGATCAGTGCTGCCGTCGCCGGATAGAGCGGATTTTCCAGTTCTGTCGCGAGCTCCGCCGCGATGGAACCGATCGTGATCCCAACGATGTAATCAAACATCGACAGCTGCGATATTTGCTTGTTCCCCATCAGTTTTGTGAGCACAAACAGCAATATCAGCGAAAGCGTTGCCGTCAATGCCACCTGCAATAAATCCAACCACATGAAAATAGCATGCGTCGCTTTGTCGCATGCTATTCTTATCCCATTATCTCTCGCTGTTCAGATGCACGTCCAACTGCGGATACGGTATCTCGATCCCCTTTGCGTCAAACGCGCGCTTGACCGCCGCCTTTAAATCAAAGCTGGTCTGCAAATACGCTTTTGTATCGCACCAGCAAAACAGATTGTAATCGATACTGCTGGTATTGTGCGCAGCGACGCTTGCCAAAGGTGCAGGATCGGGCAGCACCCCCGGCGTCGCACGTCCGACCTCCTCAAGCGTCTGCATTACAAAATCCACATCCGCACTGTAAGAAGCGGAAAAGGTCAAGTCGATGCGGCGCTGTGGTTCTGTGGTCGCGTTCAGAATCAGTTTGTTGCTGATCTGCCCGTTCGGAATCACCACCGAGCGGTTATCGGCGGTACGCAGTGTGGTAAAGAAAATGCTGATATCCTTGACCGTGCCGGAATAGGTATCAATCGTCACACAATCATCGATGCGAAACGGTCGAAACACCATAATCACAATACCGCCCGCAAGATTTGAGAGACTTCCCTGCAGGGCAAGACCGATCGCTACGCCAACCGTACCGATCAATGCGACGATAGACGCCATGGGAACGCCCATGATCGCGCACGCGCTGACAATCAGCAGGGATTTCAGCCCGATGCCAATAAAGCTGGAAAGGAACGAGCGCGCCTCCACGGAAACCTTTTGCGCAATCCGACCGCTTCGCAGCGCATTGACCAGCTTGCGTGTCAAATAGAATCCTACAAGCAAAACGATGATTGCCAGCACAAGTCGTATACTGCCGCTGATGATCGTATCCGCGTAATTGTTTTTCAGTTTATCCCAAAATGCTTCCATACTATCTCCTTTTCGTTTCCATTGAAAATACTTTCGTCCGATGCTATGATAAAAAGCACTGAACATGAGAGGTGATGACCCTATGGACTTTCGTTCATATTTTTGCAACAATACCGTCTGCATGGACGGCGCTATGGGTACGATGCTCCAAAGTAGCGGACTGCCCGCCGGCGTTTCGCCTGAAGATTGGAACCTCGAGCAGCCGGAAAAGGTATCTGAAATTCACCGCGCCTATCGGGATGCCGGTGCAAACCTATTGCTGGCCAATACCTTTGGCGCAAACGGCGTCCGCATGAAACGTGCAGAACACACGGTCACGGAGGCGGTTTCTTTCGGAATCGCACTTGCAAAGCAGGCGGCATCGCAAGCGGATCACCCTGTCTACACTGCGCTTGACGTAGGCCCTCTGGGAGCGTTTCTCGCGCCATACGGCGACATTTCCTTCGATGAGGCTGTCGCGCTGTTTACAGAGCCAATCGAAGCGGCGGCACGTGCCGGAGCGGACTGTATCCTGATTGAAACCATGAGCGATCCTTCCGAGATCGGCGCGGCCGTCACCGCCGCCAGGCGCTGCGCCAATCTGCCGGTGCTTGCCTCGCTCTCTTTTGAAAAAAGCGGTCGAACCATGATGGGCACAACCATCGAAGACGCTGTGCATCGGCTGGAAGCGCTCGGAGTTGACGCGATTGGTGCAAACTGCGGACTCGGTCCGACACAGCTTCTCGAGTTGCTGCCGGAATTCCTGCGCACATCGCATACGCCGCTTCTCATGATGCCAAACGCCGGTCTGCCACGTCTGGCGGACGGCAAGATCGTGTATGACGTAACGCCGGAAGCGTTCGCCGCTGCAATGGACACGCTCCTTTCGGCAGGCGTCCGGTTTGTAGGCGGGTGCTGCGGTACGACGCCGGCGCATATCGCGCGGCTGTCAGAGTGCGTCCGCGCGCACAACGCGCAGCGTCGCTGACGCATATCGCATCATACTCAAACGGCGGGGAATGCTCCTCGCCGTTGTTTTTTTGTTCAAGAATCCCCTGCGCCGTCCACGATCATTCTTTATGTCAGCTTTAGGCAAACGATCTTTGCGGACTCCCCGCTTCCGCCCTTGCCTCTGGTACCAACCACAAGGTAGCCGTTAAACACCGCCGGTGTGGAATCAATGCGCGAGCCGAGATCTATCGAGTACAGCTCCGTGCCGGTGGCCGCGTCGTACAGCTTCACATAACCGCCGCGATCGCACTGAATCAGGTATCCCCTTCCCTGCTCGTCATATACGACGACCGGTGACGACCAGTAGTCGTCGGTCTGTTCTACCGTCCATGCAATCTCGCCGCTTGTTTTGTCGTAAGCAACAATCCTTCCGCCAAACGACGTGGACGCCTGCGCGGTGGAGGGCTGCTCTGTCGCTTCGGGCGTCGTCGAAGGAGAAGCGCTCTCGTTTTGCGACCGTGAAGCCAACGTCATGGAGTAGATGACCAAATTGCTAATAAACCCAGAGCCAACATGCGGCGTTGCGACCACGCCGCCGCTGCCGCCCGCATCGCCTGTGGAACAAATCCACTTCTTTTCCCAAACAACGGCGCCGGTCATACCGTTGATCTTCTTCATATAGCTGTAGCCATAACCGTCGCCCATTCCAGCGTCGCTCATCGTGGCCTGACTCGCCGTATACAGATAAACGGTGTTATCGTCGTAGCTCTCCTCCAGCACAACTGTTGCATCGGCGCTGTTTCCAACATCGACCGCATACTTGAGTTGCAGGGTGTTGAGATCCACGCATTGTAAGCGACCGCCATTATCTGTGAAAAAAGCAAAGTTTCGAAACGCTGCCACAGAGCTTTCCGTGCCATACCAGCGTGCGCCTTGTGCGTCGTCCTTGGAATAGCCGCTGGCGTTATAGCGATATTTGACCAACTCGTTCGGCGAGATGGCGACGGTGCCAGCCGCCGCGTCAAACGCCGTGTTCAGCTTGGTAGAATACAGCACGCCGTTTTCACCGCCGTATACGATCGTATCATTGACGATCATCGGACTGCCGTCATATGCCTGCCATTTCCGTGTGGAAAAGTAATCGTAGCCGCCGAACTTCGCAATTTCCTGATTGGTTATCAGTGAAAAAACGCGGATATAAGCCTTGTCCATTTTGCTTTCCGGATCGGTTACTGCAATTCCCTGACCGCAGTACAGAATCGGATAACCGCGCGGATCGATACAGGCGGTTCCTTTGAGTACGACGCCCGTGGCGATCGGATCCCGGGACTGCGTACCGGATTCCAAATCGAAAAAATAGATATTTCCGTCCATGCACGGATAGATGACTTCGATAAACGATTCCGCCGTCTTAAAATTATCCTTGATCCCCAGCACCGCGCGAACCTCCGCCGGCCACTCGACGATTAGGGGCTGTCCCGTCCAACCGGTACCCGTCCAATTTCCGATCGCTCCCACCGCAAACTCCCAGCTTTTGTTCAAGCGTTTCTGGCTGAGTACGGCTGTGCCATACGTAAATCGATTGCGATAGTTATTTCCGCCAAAGGTCGTAATGCCGGGCAACGTGGAATACTCGCCGTCCCGCCCAAAGGATATGGCGTCGGTACGCGAATAGGTATCCACATTGTTTCCCCCAATCCGGATCTCGGAGGAAAAGCCGAGATTGGACGGATTAGCGCTCTCGCCACGCACGACTGTTACCCCGTCCGGCAGCGCCGGGTGCGGAGTCGCGGTCGCGCTTGGCGTTGCCGTCGGCATATTGGACGGCAAGGCGGCTGTATCGCCGTCTTCGCCCAGCTTGTTCATGACAAGTACAACGCCGACCAGTACCCCCACCGCGATCATAATGAGCAGAAAAAACCTGGGTTGTACACGAAATCTGCGTTTACGTCCTGCCATCAGCAAATGCCCCTTTCTCTAGGAAATACGGATACCGAATATCTTCATGCCGCGTGTTCCGATGACAATGGTATTGCCATACACGCATGGCGACGCTTCGCAATTGCGTTCTGCGTCAAATGTCGCCAGCTCCTTCCCCGTCATGCCGTCCAACAGATGTACCTTGCCGGCATTATCCGCCTGCACGATATATGCGTTGCCGGAATCGTCATAGACCGCCACCGGCGAACTCCACGCATAGTTCGCCATCGTATAAGTCCAGCGGGCTTTTCCGCTGTTTTTGTCAATCGCTACAAGAATGCCGTCGTCCCGATTCGGCGTTCTTGCAAACGGAACGATCACAAGATCACCGATGCTGTTCTGTCCCAGCACCGCGGTCGCCTGAATGCCGCCGGAAACGCCGGAAACGGTATTCACCGTTACATTATATTGCCAGAGGATCTCACCGGTCGTGGCGTCGATCTTGTAAAACGGCGTTATGCCCTGATCGCTTCCATCTTTGGTAAAATGCAGCGATACCCCCAAGTAAAGATACGCGGTACGGTTTGCCTCGTCCTCCTCCAGAACGATCGTCCCATTTGCGTCATCGAGAATATCCTGTACCCAGACGATCTGCATCGTGTTGAGGTTGATGCACTGTAAGAAGCCGTCGTTGGTGCTTAAATAGCCATATTCGCCCCAGGTGACGATGCTGTCCTCATACCCCAGCCAGTACTTGTATTCAGATGTGCTGACGGTGGTGGAACGGGACGCTCGATAGCGCAGCTTGACGACCTCGGTTGGGTTCATCGTCAGTGTTCCGGCATTTTCATCATAGTTGGTATTCAACTGAATCGTATACAAAATGCCGTTCTCGCCTGGATAGATAAGCGTATCCGTCTCGGCGTCCACAAGCGGGGAACTGTCATAGGCATGCCAAATACGAATCGAAAACGGATCGGCGGATTTGCCAAATTCATACAGCCGCGAAAAATCGATCAGACTATATGCCATTGCACGCGATTTCTGGGCGTCATTTTCATAATCGTCGCCCGAACCGAGATACAGGATCGGATAACCGCGCGGATCCAGTGCGCCCGCGCCCTTGAAGGGCATGCCGATGTTCAAAAGCGGGCGCGTTGGTTCACCGGTGTCTAGATCTAGAAAGTAGACATTGCCGTCCATGGTCGCCAGAATGACCTCGACAAGACCCTGCTTGCTCTTTGCCCAGTCATACAGATTCATGATCTTCTTGGTGCTCTCCGGCCAGCAGACAATTAAAGGCTGTCCAACCCAGCCGCTGCCCGTCCAGGTCTTGGTCGCGTCGCCCTTGCTGGTTCCAGTCATCAATTCGCCGGTCTCAACCTCCCAGAGCTTCGACAGGGTTTTGGAGGTAACGGCTGCCGTGCCATATGCGGCGCCCTCGCGGAAATTGTTTCCGCGGAAGGTCACGATGCCCTGTACATTGGTATATGTCTCTCCAATATCAAACACGATCGGCGTCTCACGCGTATAGGAATCCACCTGCGCGCCATTGACCTCGAGCTGCGTCTCATAGCCCCAATTGGTTGGATTTGTCTCGTTGCTCGCTGCCGGAATATTGAATTTCGGTGTTGGAGACGGCGTCGGCGTTGGAGACGGCGTCGGCGTCGGAGACGGCGTTGCCGTTGCAAATAGCTGTGAAAACAGTCCGCCGGACGATTGCTGTTGAGAATCCGTGCCGCCCTTTGTGATACTGCTGACAAGGACGACCATCAAAACAATGGCGACTACAAGCAGAAGCAGAACGATAAAGAACCTTGGCTGAAGACGAACGCGGCGCTTCTTATGGCGCTTCCTTCGATGCTGCTGCTGTCTGTATTGCTGTGAATCCAAAATATGCCTCCTCCGCTTCGGCTGTGTTTGCATCTTCCGAAGCCTAGAACTGATCGCCGTCATCAACACAACGGCATGATTCATGAATTTTTATTATACACCCACTGCGTTTTTTTGTCATTTCGGAATTGTAAACTTATATTGTCGGAGCAAATCGAAGCATCACTTGTTCTGCCGACGCCATGCCGTCTACCGCCGCACTCACGATTCCGCCAGCATATCCCGCGCCCTCGCCAATGGGATACAGCCCGGGATGCGAAACGGATTGTCCGTCCTCACCGCGTAAAATGCGAAGCGGTGCGCTGGTTCGGCTTTCCACCGCCGTCAATACGGCGTCCGGCAAATCGTAGCCCCGCAGCTGCCGCCCAAATGCCGCCATGCCGTCCGCTACGCCCTGTGCAACAAACTCCGGCAGACATTGCCAGAGATCGGCGCCCGTCACACCCGGTCGATAGCTTGGAGCAACAGCAGAAAAACGCTTGGTCGCCCGGTGCTGTCGAAAATCCGCATACCGTGCCGCCGGCGCAGCATCCTGTCCTCCGCCCAGCTGAAACGCAGCCTGCTCCAAGTGCTCGGCAAAGCGCACGCCGTCCAGCGCATCTTGACCAAAGTCTTCCGGGAACACCTGTACCACAATCGCGGAATTAGCGTTTTTTGCATCGCGGGCATGATTGCTCATGCCGTTGACAACCACCTGTCCCTGATGAGAAGCCGCCGCTACCACAAGACCGCCCGGGCACATACAAAAGGTATACACGCCCCGCGTACCGCTTTTCGCGGTGAGCCGATATTCCGCGGCGCCGAGACGCGGATGATCGAAGAACGTTCCAAACTGTGCGCGATTGACAAGCTCCTGCGGATGCTCCGCGCGCACGCCTACGGCAAACGGCTTCGGCGCCATTGCAACTCCCTTGTCATAAAGCATCCGATAGGTGTCACGCGCGCCCTGTCCGATCGCCAGCAGGATTGCGTTCGTTTCCATGCGCTCATCTCCGGCAGACGTATGCAAAATCGCAGTCGTTATCCCGTTGGCATCCGTTTCAAATCCCGTCAGCGCTGTAGAAAACCGTACTTCTCCGCCAAGCGTCTCGATCTTCTTGCGCAGGTTTTTCACAACCTCGCGCAGCAGATCCGTTCCGATATGCGGCTTGGCGTCTACTCCAATCGAAGAAGGCGCACCGCATTTTTGCAAAATTTCCAGGCAATCGGCACTTCTCGGATCTTTGATACGGGTGGTTAGCTTCCCGTCGGAAAACGTACCCGCGCCGCCTTCGCCAAACATCACGTTGCTGTCCGGCTCAAGGCCATGGCCGCACCAGTATTGTTCGACGTCGCGTACCCGCTCGTCCATCGCTTTGCCTCGCTCGACAATCAGCGGACGGTAGCCGTACTTCGCCAGCTGATACGCAGCAAACAATCCACCCGGCCCCAGCCCTGCTACGATAACACGTCCGCGCAGCTGACGCGTGCCAAGCAAGAGCGGTTCCAAACGCGGGGCCTCCTCCCGTACGATATGCGCATCGTTGCGTCTGAGCAGCTGTTGTTCCGTCGCGGGGTCGATTTCGACACGCACATTTACGCGGAAATGGATATCGTTTTTTCGTCTCGCATCCAGAGAACGGCGTACAATACGAAGCGATTGCATCGCTCTTTCCGGTATGCCGCAGTAATTTGCCGCAATCCGGTTGAGCTCCGCATCCGTCGCTTCCAGCGGTTGTTTCAGATCTGTAATAACAAAAGCCATATTTATTCTCCAAAATCTTTGCTTTTCATTTCCAATAATGAAGGCGGAGCGAAACGCCCCGCCTGTGATGTCGTCTCTTTGTCACGGACTCGTTAATACAACAGTGACCATGTCCGCCGAAAGCGCGGTGGTCAATTCGACCGTCGCCTTCTCGTCGCGCACCAACAGCGACAGCGGCAGATTATAGGTTCCCACAGCGAGTCCCGTCACATCCACAAATACCGTAATGTCCGCACGTTTCAAAATACTCACGATACTGATACGCCCCTCGACCGTCAGATCAACGCTTTCCAGATCCAGAGTCGCAGTCATATTTCTCGGCAATCCCTGCACATCGATCAGAAGCTTTTCAAACGTCTGTTTCAAAACCGTTTCCCGAATGTCGATATGCACCGTGACGGGATCGGCATCCAGCAGACGCAGCCCCTCCGGAACAATCAGTTCACATTCGACCGAGAACGCCGCATTCAAGCCGGACACGCTAATGGGCTCCAGCAAAATCGTATCCGTCGCGTCCACAAGCGCCTGATCCCCGACCAGACGCACCGTCTCCGGCGTTGCTGTGACGGAATAGATCTCATGATTTGCCGCGAGATTATCCGTGCCGACAAGCGAACCCATGACGTCAACGCGCACGGTCTTCATCGGGTAGATCGGCAGCCGCACCGTAGACGATGGTATCGTACCGACCACGATTTCGGAAGAGATCATCTGCCCGTCGGCATCGTATAGGATCACGTCAAACGTCGAATAGATCGTACTTGTTCGTCCGGTCAGATCTACAACGCATTCCGCGCGCGTTACCTGGGAAATATCTGTCTTTGCGCCCTGAATATCGAGCTTCGCCGTTGCGCTCATAGCGTCTACGTCCGCCCAATAGCCCGCCGGAAGCTCCCCGGAAAAAGAGGTGCTCACCGGAATGGTCTTGGTCACAAGCGTATCGATCTCCACATGCACAGTATTGGGCGAAACCGACTGCACAACGCCCAGCGCAGAGGAGATCGACGCCTGTACGGGCAGATCATATTCACGCGCCTCGCTGATATTTTTCAGACTGACCGTCGCATTGACCGCGCCCGGCGTTAAGTAGGAAAAATTCGTAATCTGTGCCTTGACCGACACCGTTGCGTTTTTTAAGATTTCAGTACGGTCGCCGCGAACGCACAGCCCCTGTGCAAGCAGCTCCGCCTCGCCGTCAAAGCTCGTCGTGACGTCGGTGATCGTCTTGATGCGCACCGGCTTTTGATCGGAAATAACATAGCCCCACAGCAGCAAGGCAAACACAACCGCAACGATCTTTAATGCAACGTTGCGCGTACAGAAGTTTTTCAGCCATACCAGCAGCGCGGCCTTCTTCTTATCCTTGTTTGTCATGCTTATCCCTCGTTCTGAACCAATTCAGGCTCAAGGAGAACGCTGGCGCGTTCTTGGGCATGAACAGGCTCTCCAAAGTATCCTGCAACGCTTTTGAATCGATATATCGTATGAGCTTCCCATCTCGCGCAAAGGAGATTGTTCCCGTCTCCTCTGAAACGACGATCGTCACGCTGTCAGATACCGTAGAAACGCCAAGTGCCGCGCGATGCCGCGTTCCAAGCTCACGCGCTACGCTCATATCGTCCGACAGCGGCAAAAAGCAGCCGGCTGCCACGATCCGCTGCCCACGTACGATCACCGCACCATCGTGCAGAGGCGTGTTGGGTTCAAAGATGTTTTCGATCAGCGCGCCGGAGATGATTGCATCCAGCCTTGTGCCGGTGGAAATAATGTCGCCAAGCCCAGTCTTCTGCTCCACCACGATCAGCGCGCCCACGCGGCGGCGGGAAAGGGAAATGATCGCCCGGTGCATTTCGCGGGCCGTCTCGTTCGCCTCCAGCTCCGACGTATCCAATATTCCTTTGCCAATCCGCTTTCCACTGCGTCCAAGCCGCTCCAGCACCCGGCGGATCTCCGGTTGAAACAGGATGAAAAGAACGATGATGATCGAACCGGTGCTCAAAATCGAGTTCAGTACCCAGCTCAGAGTATTGAGCTGCAGAAGCTGGCTGGCAATCGAGATCAAAAATAAGAGGCCAATGCCCTTTAAAACCTCGTAGGCACGGGTTTCTTTCGTCCAGACGATCAGTTTGTAGATCAGCACGGCAATGATAAGAATATCCAGAATGTCCATAAACGAAAATTGCGACATGCCGCTGAATACCGCGCGCATCAATTCGCTAAATGACACTGCCCCGCCTCCCTTCTCAAAAAACACCGTCGTCAGATATGATTATTACGCAGACGACCGTATATAAAACACTCTCGCCGCAATCCGACGAAATTCTTCGTTACTTTTTTACATGTCCGCGAATGAAGGTCTCATATTCTTCGATCGTTTCATGTAATTCCAACGCAGGCAAAGCGCCGCTTTGCTGATAAGCGGTGACGACTTTTTGATTCAGCTTTGTCTGGGCAAGCTTGCCGGTCTCATCCAATACCGGCTCCTCAATCGGCAATCCTTCCAAGTAGCGAACCCGGGTTTGCATTCTTGCATTCCCTCCAACATTGATACTGTGATATATTATAACATATCTTGTTTCGGAATCGATATGTAAAATATGAAATTTTCATGGCGTTTCCAGCTATTGTATCTCTCCCTCGCGTATTGACACAAAATACGGGGCAGAATACAATGAAAACCGAAATAGAACAAATGGAGGCACTTTATGCAGCAGGGTATACTCAAAGCCGCCGCGGCGACGCCGGTTATCCGCGTTGCGGACTGTCAATACAACAAAGACGCGATCATATGCCGCATTCGTCAGGCGCGCGAGGATGGCGCAATGCTTGTCGTGCTATCGGAGCTTTGTCTCTCGGGGTATACCTGTCAAGATCTTCTGTTGCAGGACGCGCTGCAAAACGGCGTTCTGAAGGCGCTGGCTTCTATCGTTGAAGAAACCGCCGGACATCCGGAAATCGTGGTCGTCGGTGCGCCGCTTGTAAAAAATCATCTGCTGTATAACTGCGCAGCCGTCTTGCAAAACGGGCGGATTCTCGGCGTGGTGCCGAAAACCTTTTTACCGAACTACGGCGAATTCTATGAAAAACGCTTCTTTTCTCCTGCACCGGAAGAAAACGGCGTCATCCGGCTTCTGGATCAAGATGCGCCGTTCGGAAACAAACTGATTTTCGTCTGCGATACCATGCCGGCGTTCGCCATCGGCGTAGAAATCTGTGAAGATCTTTGGGTTCCGCTCCCGCCTTCCACAAAGCTTGCCGAAAATGGCGCAAGCGTTCTTGTGAACCTCAGCGCCAGCGACGAAGCCGTCACAAAGAGCGATTACCGCCGCATGATCGTCACATCCCAAAGTGCCCGCACAACAAGCGCCTACGTTTTTTGCAGCGCCGGCGAAGGGGAAAGCACGACGGATCTCGTTTTTTCCGGTCACTGCATCGTAGCCGAGGACGGCGATCTTGTTGACGAGGCGCCGCCGTTTGGCAAGGGCTATGTCGCGACAGATCTGGATCTTTCCTTCCTTTCGCGGGAACGCCGCCGGCTCAACAAGTGCGGCAGAAATGACGCCGATATTCAGCGCGTCCATTTCTCGCTGCCGCTTTCGGAAACACGACTGACGCGTATCGTGCCGGCGTACCCCTTTGTCGCGCCGTTCAAAACAGCGCAGGATCACCGTACCGACGAAACGCTCGCCATTCAGGCGCACGGACTGAAAAAGCGGATTCAGCACACCAACGCAAAAAAACTGGTCGTCGGCGTATCGGGCGGCGTCGATTCTACGCTGGCGCTGCTTGTCGCAAAGGAAGCACTGCGCCTGCTGGAACGTCCGGCAGCTGATATTGTAGCAATTACAATGCCTTGCTTTGGCACCTCCAGGCGAACGCACGGCAATGCGGAGATTCTGTGCGACGCTTTGCAAATCCCGCTGCGGGAGATCGATATTACGCCTTCCGTAACACAGCACCTTAAGGATTTAGGGCACGATCTCACAACGCCGGACGTTGTCTTTGAAAACGCGCAGGCGCGGGAGCGCACGCAGGTGCTCATGGACATGGCGAATATGGTGTCCGGCATGGTGATCGGCACGGGAGATCTTTCGGAACTGGCATTGGGGTTTGCAACCTACAACGGCGATCACATGTCGATGTACGGCGTAAACGCAGGCGTTCCAAAGACCATGATTCGCTGCATGCTCTTGAGCCTCGCGCGCCGCAGCGATGACAAAATGCTTGCGGATGTGCTAAACGATATTGTGGACACGCCTGTAAGTCCCGAGCTGCTTCCTCCCAAGAACGGTGAGATCTCCCAGATTACAGAGGATGTCGTGGGGTCATATGCGCTCAACGACTTTTATCTCTACCACGTCATTCGCAGAGGGGAAGCGCCGGAAAAGATCATTCGGCTTGCGATCCACGCTTTTGCCGGCGTCTACGACGCTGAGACGATCCGACGCTGGTATCGGGTGTTTGTGCACAGATTCTTTTCCCAGCAATTTAAGCGTTCATGCCTCCCCGACGGCCCGCGGATCGGCAGCGTGGCACTCTCTCCGCGCGGCGACTGGCGAATGCCGAGCGACGCGATAGGCGCCGACTGGCAGGAAACGTAACAACTCCACATTTTTAGTAATATTTTAAGAACGGTCAAATCAAAACCGCACAGAGTACTCTGTGCGGTTTTGATTATGCTTGTAATCAGCCTTGAATCTCTTCTGTCATCGTGTTTTCGACGCCGGCTTCCTCGACCTGTGAAATGGCGCCACGGGCAAAGACGAGCTTCACCTTATCGGGGCCGACCTGCAAAACAACGACGTCGTCCTTGATGGAGCTGATCGTACCGTAAATGCCGCCGATGGTTCGAACGCGATCACCCTGCTTGAGCGCCGCCAGCATCGCCTTGACTTTCTTCTCGCGCTTGCGCTGGGGAATAATCATGATCGCAAACATGGCGATCATCAGGATGATAAGGATGCCGTAAGATCCGAAAAAGGAACTGAATCCACTGACTGCTTCTGTGCTCATAAAATTACATACCTCTCCTCAATTGTCCCGTTAAGTGTATAGCATGAAAAGTTTTGCGTCAAGCATTTTGCCAATTTGTCTTACTTTTGTCACCATTTGTCAAAGCGGGGACGGCACTTTTTTTGTACCGTCCCCTGCTGTTACCTCCCGACCATGTCGCTAAATTCCGAGAATGTTTTTCGTGTTTGACGCGCCATACGGCGTCCGTCGCGCATCATTCTCCGTGGAATGTCGGGATACATGGTGTTGATTACGGTCAGCGTGATCGCAGCGCCTGCAACCATGCCAAGCCCCATTGCGAGCGTTTTCATGCCATTCACCTCACATCTTTCGCCATGCAAGGATAGTATTTGCCGCATAAAGCTTCCGTATCCTATCGTTCGGCTTTCTTTTTGCGATAATCGTCAACCGCAGCCTTCACCGCTTCTTCGGCCAGAACCGAACAGTGAATCTTCTGCGGCGGAAGCCCTTCAAGCGCTTCCACAACCGCAGCATTGGAGAGCTTGAGCGCTTCGTCAACCTTTTTACCCTTAATCATTTCCGTGGCCATGGAGCTCGTCGCAACCGCCGCGCCGCAACCAAAGGTCTTGAATTTTACATCCTCAATCACGTCGTCATCATTGACCTTGATGAAAATCTGCATAATATCGCCGCATTTTGCGTTGCCAACCATGCCGACGCCGCTTGCATCGGGGATCTCTCCAACATTACGGGGATTCTGAAAATGATCCATTACTTTTTCTGTATACATGACGTCTTATTTCCCTTCGTGATAAAGTGGTGACATATTTCTCAGCCGCTCCACGATCTGCGGAAGCAGCCCGATCACATAGTCGATTTCCTGCTCCGTCGTAAACTCGGAGAGCGTCAAGCGAAGCGATCCGTGCGCGATCTCATGCGTCAGCCCCATCGCCAGCAGCACGTGCGAGGGATCCAGCGATCCGGAGGTGCAGGCGGATCCGCTCGACGCGGCGATTCCGTTGATGTCCAGCATCAAAAGAATGGATTCGCCTTCGATGTACTTGATGCTGTAATTCACGTTGTTGGGCAGCCGCTCGGTCGGATGCCCATTCAGCTTCACAAACGGAATACGCGCGGGAATCTCATGGATCAGACGGTCGCGCAAAGCGATCATCTTTTTAGAATTCTCCGCCATATGGCCAACGGCATATTCAATTGCCGCGCCCATCCCCACAATGCCCGGCACATTTTCGGTACCGGCGCGCTTATGCCGTTCCTGTCCTCCGCCCGTAATCAGCGCCGGGATATTGACGCCCTTTTTGACGTACAATGCGCCGATTCCCTTGGGGCCATGGAATTTGTGACCCGACATGGACAGCAGGTCGATATTCATGGCATGCACGTCCACCGGAATATGACCGACTGCCTGCACCGCGTCCGTATGGAACAGCACGCCGTGCTTTTTGCAAACCGCACCGATTTCCGGAATCGGCATGATCGTGCCCACTTCATTGTTGGCAAACATAATAGAAACAAGAACCGTATCTTCGCGGATAGCATTTTCCACCTGTTCGGCCGATACGCGTCCGTACTCGTCCACCGGAAGCACGGTAACGGTCGCCTCACCGTTTTTCTTCATAGCTTCCAGCGTATGCAGTATCGCGTGATGCTCTACTGCCGACGTAATCACATGGTTGCCTTTCTTTCGGTTTGCAGCGACGATCCCGCGCAAAACCATATTGTCGCTCTCGCTGCCGCCACCGGTAAAAATGATTTCTCCGGTATCCGCGCCAATCGCCCTTGCCACCTGCGCGCGCGCTATGCTAACGCCCTTTTCGGCGTCACGCGCAAACGAATGCAGGCTGGAGGGATTGCCGTAGTATTCCGTAAAGTACGGCAGCATGGCATCGACAACTTCTTTTCTTACCGCAGTGGTCGCGGCATTATCAAGATAAACCCGTTGCATTTGTTACTCGCCTCTTTTGTTCAATATAGTCCGCCGCCAAATCGGCAATGGAGGTATCCGAAAGTACGGCATCAATCTTGGATTGCAGCTTCATAAACAGAGGACGCGCCGAGCAGGTGCAGGCATTGTCGCAGGCGGACTGATTGGAACCGACGCAATCTACCACGGCGGTAGACCCCTCCAGCACGCGCAGCACCCGATCGACCGTGATCGTAGCCGGATCTGCAGTCAGCTCATAACCGCCCTGAACGCCACGGATCGTCCGAACAACCTCCTCCTGCTTCAAAATGCGCAGCAACTGCTCCAGGTACGCCTCAGAAATACCCTGCATTCCCGCAAGCGTCGTCAGCGAAACGGGCCCCGCGCCGTAGTTGACCGCAAGATCGACCACCGCTTTTAATCCATATCTGCTTCTGGTTGACAGTTTCATGAATACCCGACCTTCCCGGTTGCCTTTTATGAGAATACTCTATCATTTCTATCGGGTATTGTCAACAAAAAAAAGAGCGTTTATTCGCCCTTTTTTTGCACAAAATTAAGATCCGATCGCTCCTGCTTGATCCGCCGTTTCGTCCGTATATCGGACGCCGCGTTCTCACTCCCGATATTACAGCACGTCTCTTATAGCAATGTCGATGACTTTGGAAAACGTTACAGCCGTTTCTGCAGCGGTCTGCTGCACCTCCTCGTGTGTCAGCTTTTGCTTCAAAATCCCTGCCGCCAGATTGGTAATGAGCGAGAGTCCCAGCGCCTCCATACCGCAATGCGCTGCCGCAATCGCCTCCGGAACGGTTGACATGCCGACCGCGGATGCGCCAAGTACCCGCGCCGCGCGAATTTCTGCCGGCGTCTCGAAGCAAGGCCCGGAGAACATCATGTACACGCCCTCTTCGAGGGTGATTCCGTCAGCAGCACACCGCTCCCGGAGCGCGTCGCGTATTCTCTGCGGATAGACCTCGCTCTGGTCGGGAAAACGCGGCCCGAAAGCGTCGTCGTTTGCGCCAATCAGAGGATTGCTGCCCGAGAAATTGATATGATCGGCGATCATCATCAACGTACCCGGACGAAAGGCAGGATCTACACCGCCCGCGGCATTGGTCAGGAGTACGCGCCGTACACCGGCAAGATACATCGATCGAATGCCGGTTGCAAGCTGCGACTGCGGGTTGCCCTCATAAAAATGAAAGCGCCCCTGCATGGCGATGACGGGTTTTCCGAATTTTCGCCCGATCACATAGCGTCCGACATGCCCCTGCACATGGGAAACCGGATGCTCAGGAATGTCCGCATAGTTGATATAATGTGGATTCTGAAGCGTAGCGGCATATTCGCCAAGTCCGGAGCCAAGTACGATTCCGATCGGCGTTTCTCCTTCAGGCAGGAAGGGTTTTAGGGCGTTGAGCGCATTTTGAACCGCGGTTTCCATAGTTTATCCTTTCAAAATCTCAGAAAGAAACGATTCTCCAACTCCAAATGCTTCCTCCGTCAGATACTCATATACCGTCGCGCCAATGTCCGCAAAGGAATGACGGATGTGCAGATTAACGCCGGGTTGAATGTTCGCGCCGGCCACCAAAAGCGGAATGTATTCGCGCGAATGATCCGTGCTGGGCGTTGTCGGATCGCACCCGTGATCCGCTGTAATCATGAGAATATCATCCGGCTGCATTGCCTGAAGAATCTCCGGCAAAGCGGCGTCGAACGTCTCCAATGCCGCAGCGTAGCCCTCCACGTTGTTGCGGTGTCCATACAGCATGTCAAAATCCACAAGATTGGTAAAGATAAAGCTTCCCCGACCCTGCTTGATAAACTGAATTGTGGACGCCGTTCCCGCCGGATTGTTTTTGGTATGATCTACGGTAGTAATGCCACGGTGGCAGAAAATGTCTTCGATCTTACCGATCCCGACCGTTTCCAGCCCCCGCTTTTGGAGCTTGTCCAGCACCGTATCGGAAAACGGCTCCAGCGCAAAATCACGCCGGTTCTCGGTACGCGTGTAGTTTCCGCTGTCACCGATAAACGGGCGCGCAATCACACGTCCGACCATCCAATCGCCTACCAACATTTCGCGGGCAATCTCGCAGATGCGGTACTGCTCGTCCAACGGAATCACGTTCTCATGCGCTGCAATCTGGAACACGCTGTCGGCAGAGGTGTAGACGATGGGGCTGCCGGTTTTTACGTGCGCATCGCCAAGCCGCTGGATGATCTCCGTGCCGCTTGCAACTTCATTGCCGATTGCCTTTCGGCCGATAGCGCGCTCAAATTGTTCAATCAGCTCCGCGGGAAAGCCGTTGGGAAACGTTTTGAAGGCGTTCTTCAGCGGAAGACCCGCCATCTCCCAATGTCCGCAGGTCGTATCTTTGGCATGCGTCACTTCGGCGCACTTCCCATAGCTGCCAGTCGGCGTAAAATCGCCGTGCGGAATCACGCTTCCATCAATGTGCGCAAGTCCCAGCCGATACATGTTCGGCAATGCCAGTTTTCCGCGCTGCAAATAAATATTGCCAATCGTGTTGGAACCGACGTCACCAAATTCAGCCGCATCCGGCATTTCGCCAAATCCCGCGCTGTCAAGAACGATCAATATGGCACGTTTCTTCATCTTATTCACCTCCTTCGTAGTGTAACACGTGCAGCAAATGCCGTCAATTCACTGAAAATGCCTCATTCAGGCAAAAATTCGGCAGCAGGCACCGTATTGCCGCCATCACAAGCAGAACAAGAAAAACGCTTCCGGCAAAAACGTATTCTTCAAGAACCGCCGGTTTTCCATGCTTTCCGGGATTATTTCCGCGCAACGCCATATGCCAGTAAATCGGGTTCGCGGCATATGCCATCCGAAACGGAACTGTCAGCGCAAGCGGCAATATGCCGGCAAAAAAAATCGTTGGCTGCTGCGTTAGCAGATTGCACAGTTTGCAAAATCCGATCTGCATTCCGTCCACAGCGCCTGCGGCAAGCACTGCAATTCCCCACAGTGGAAGCGCCGCCGCATACCTTCCGGCAAGCAGCACAACGCTTGCCCAGAGCAGCTCAAAAAGCAGCAGCTGAACACAATACTGCATCAGCATCGCACTGTCCGGCCGGGCTGCTTCCCACAGAAGCGACGCCGCAAAGGATTCGAAATGGCGCAAAAATGCACCGCTGCCAAATAGCGCGCCAAACGCATAGAGAAACAGAAAAGCGATGCTTTGCGGTAAAAAGCATCGGATAAATTCCCCCGCATTCAATTTGTTTGGCAACATGTCCCGCATAGTGGATTGTATGCTTTTTCGGACAATCCTATGCGGCGAAGAATCAGACCGGCATATTGTTGCGAATGCGTTCGGCAATCATCGCGACAAACTCCAGATTACTTGGTTTTCCCTTTTTATCGTTTACCGTGTAGCCGAAATACTCATGAAGCTTGTCAATGTTTCCGCGCGTCCATGCGGTTTCAATGGCTGTGCGCATCGCGTGCTCTACAAGCGGCGCTCTGGTGTCATACCTTTTGGCAATCTCCGGATAAATCGTGTTTGTGATGCTGACGCGTCCTTTGTCCACCCATTCCAGATAGATCTGCACGCTATCGCGTAAAAACGGGTATCCCTTTAAATGCGCCGGAACACCCATCGCACAAATATATAATGTGATCTTTTCAGGCAATGTTTTCGGGCTGACCGGTTCCGCCGTTTCCGGCATCAGAGAAAACCGCATCAGCTGCAGAACCCGAAGCGCCACATTGGCGTAATTCAACGGCTTGATAAAACAGTAGACCGCCTTGTCGTGCACCATGCGCAGCAAACGATCATCGGTAAAAGAGGACATTAAAAACACAGTGGGGCGCAGCTTCTTGGGCGCCGCGCTGACGCGCTCCAAAACGGATAGACCGTCAATCTGCGAGATAGAAAGATCCAGCATCAGAATATCCACAGTCTGGCTGGAAAGCGTGCGGAGCGTCGCAGCTCCGGTACGCGCCGGCGGCAGCAAGCGAATCTCCTTCAGGCCATAAAAAACATGCGTCAAACCGGTGAGATCGCTTTCGCTGGCGCTGGCAACCAAAAGATTCCAGCAAACCTTTCCCATATATTCCCCTCCCAAGTCCCCTTATGAAGCTGCCAGCTGCATCTGCCGGAACATCCATTCCGCATACACGCAATATCCCTTCGTCGGGTCGTTGACAAAAACATGCGTTACAATAGCCACAAGCTTTCCGTCCTGAATCACCGGGCTGCCGCTCATGCCCTGCACAATACCGCCGGTAAGATCGAGCAAGGTTTCATCGGTCACTGTAACGACCAAGCCTTTTGCGGAAGGCGTATCCTGCGCATCCACATGCGATATCTCGCATTGAAACGCCTCGACCCGATCTCCCGCAACGGTCGTCAACACGGTAGCCTCGCCCAAATGCGCTTCATACGCATATCCCAGCGGCACGGCGTCCACAAGCGCATTTTCATATGGCGCATTCATAACGCCGAATATGCCAAATTCGGAATTCGCGCGCAGTTCGCCTTCCGCGGCGCCCGACGCAGAAAAGACGCCAAGCAGTTCGCCCGGTTCTCCCCGCTTTCCGCGAATCACATCGACGATCTCGGATCTCACGATCTTTCCTTCTCGGATCGAAAGCGTCGTTTCGGTATCGACGTCGGACACAGGATGTCCCAGCGCCGCAAACCAACCCGTCGCCCGATCATAAAAGGAGAACGTTCCTACGCCTGCGGTACTGTCGCGCACCCATATACCAAGCCGTCCGACGCCGTCGTCCGCGTCCTTTTGCGGCGTCGCCGTCACCTTCAGCTTCTGGCCGTCCCGCAGCACCGTCAGCGCCGCCCCGTTTGAAGCGCTCTCACAAAGCTTTGAAAGATGCACGGCGTTTTCGACGGTTGTCCCATTTACCTCCAGTATCGTATCCCCTGGCACAAGCCCCGCCGATGCGCCCGGGCTGAATGTTCCCTGCTCGGTTACGACGCTTCCCAGCCCTACCACCAGAACGCCGTTTGTACGAATCGTGATCCCGACCGCGCTTCCTCCTGGTACCAGAAAAACCGAATCGCCGCGTTCTACGGTAATCGTACGCAGCGGTATCACATGGAACAATCGATAGGTGTAATCCGAGGACTGCCGTGCCTGTGACAAGCGTTCATCCGTTGACGCCGTAACCGGCACGATGCCGGACGCCTTTTGATCCATGCGCAGATAATCGGGATCTTCCGATGGATCCTGCGAAAGATGCAGTGTGGGAGGCAGCGACCGAATCAACCGAATCGGTTCGGAGTAATTGATTGCAAACAAGGCGGCACAAAATGATATGCCCGCAATATAAAGAAGTATCTTTTTTACGCAAATACGCAGATATAACACATCCTGACCCTACCGTTTTTTCTGTGAAAGCACAGTTTAGGTTAGGTTGTACAGGATATTATGAATTATGCCGTGCCGTTTCAATGAGCTGTCTTGCGTGCTGCAACGCGATCGGATCACTCGGTTCGCTTCCCATGATGCGCGCAAGCTCGCGGCGCCGTCCCTCCTCGTCCAAGCGCAGCGCACTGGAGTGGGTTCTCCCGTTCAGCGACTCCTTGTATACAAAGAACTGTGCCTCCGCGCAAGCCGCAATCTGCGGCAGATGCGTAATGCAAAGAACCTGCCGCAATTTAGAAATTTGCAGCATCTTTTTTGCAACCGCATTCCCAACAAGCCCGCTGATACCCGTGTCAATTTCGTCGAATACCATCGTCGGAATCCCGTCTCCGCCCGCGAGGACGGACTTAAACGCCAGCATGATACGTGAGATTTCGCCGCCTGACGCTACCTTTGCAAGCGGTTTTACCGGTTCGCCTCGATTGGTAGAAATCAAAAATTCCACCGTGTCGATACCGGTTGCCATAGGTGTGGTTTCCACGATCAGCGTTTCAAACTGCGCGCCCGGCATGCCCAGGTCTGAAAACTCAGAAATCAGGCAAGTGGAGAGACGCTTGGCCGCTTCCTGCCGCAGTACGGATAGCTTTTTCGCAAGCTGCTGATATTCTTTTTCCGCAGCCGCATATGCTGTCTGCAATTCTTCTTTACGTGCTTCTCCGTATTCCAGCAGATCGTATTCTTCCCCGATTTTTTCACGATAAGCTAAAATCGCAGGAATGTCCTCGCCATATTTTCGTTTGAGCGAAGAAATCGTTTCTAGACGCCATTCCACACCGTCCAGCGAATCCGGCTCATAGGAAAAATTGCTGCGCAGATCGCGGATTGTCATCGCTGCATCCTCGACCGTATAATAGCTATCCCGCAGACGCTCCGTCGGTTCGGCGCTATCCTTGTGATAGCCAGTGATATTGTCAAGCGTACGCAGCGCGCTGGAAAGAGACGGCAATGCGCCGGTTTCGCCAGAGAGCAGCTCAACGGCTGTATCCAGAGATTCCATGATGAGCTGGGAATTTTGCAGCATTTGCCGCCGTTCCAACAGCTCCTCCTCCTCCCCCGGGATCAGCTGTGCTTTGTCGATCTCCTTCATCTGATAGGACAGCAGATCCAGCCGCCGATCGCGGTCACGTTCGTTTCTCTCCAATTCGGCAAGACGTTGTTTTGTTTTGCTGTAGATGTGGTAAACCTCCTGCGTTTTTACACGCAGCGCGGCTGTTTCCATGCCGGAAAACGCGTCGAGAAACGACAGATGATTTTGTGTGTTCAGCAGTGACTGGTGCGCGTGCTGACCGTGAATATCAACCAGCGCGTCTCCCGCCTCCTTGAGCACCGCAGCCGATACCAGCGTTCCGTTGATACGGCAGGTATTTTTTCCGGAAGCGGTCAGTTCGCGGCTGACGATCAGCTCGCCGTCCTCCGGCGACAGTTCGTTATCTTTCAGGATCTGGAGCACCGAATCGTTTTCATCCACAGAAAACAAAGCTTCCACAGAAGCCTTGGGCGCGCCGGACTGGATCAGTTCTCTGCTCGCCCGTTCGCCCAACACAAAGTTGAGCGCTTCGATGATGATCGATTTCCCCGCGCCGGTTTCGCCCGTAAGCACGGTAAATCCCGCCGGAAATGCCATCTCCAAATGTTCAATCAAAGCGACATGATCGATGGTCAGCTGTCGAAGCACAATACCCCCTCCGAATCTACTTGAGCATTTTCTGGAACCGGCGGATAATCTCAGTCACCGATTTCCCGTCTCGAATCGCAATGAAAATCGTATTATCTCCCGCGATAGAACCAAGTATCTCGGGCCATTTCATCGAGTCGATCGCTTCGCCCGCTGCGGAAGCGCTGCCGGAGATCGTATTGACGACGACGAGATTCCCCGCGCCGGAAATGGAAAGCACGCAATTGCTGAACATACGGATAAATCGTTCCTGCAGGTCTGCCTCCGCCTTTTCCACAGTAGCATATTTGTAATGCCCCTCCGGCGTCAGCACCTTAATCAGGCGCAGTTCCTTGATGTCGCGCGACACCGTGGCCTGTGTCACCGCATAGCCATGCTCCCCCAGCACCCGCGCAAGTTCTTCCTGTGTCTCGATGTTTTGGGCGGCAATGAGCTTTGCAATCATCGCGTGGCGTTTTGCTTTCATAGTAGCATCTCACTTTCGTCTTTTCAGGAAAGTTTTTGGCGAACCAATTCAAACAGGTTCTGGGAACGGAATCGGACAAACGCAGTCCTGCGCTCGCTGCGGCAGATAGAAACACAGTCCCCCGCTGCAACCTCGGCGATTTTTGCGCCGTCGGCGGAAACAAATCCATCGACATTCATGGAGAAGGAAATGTTCGAGTCCACCGAAGCGACCATCGGCCGCATGTACAGCGTATGAGAGCAGATGGGCGTAATCAGGAGCGCTTCCATGCCCGGTGCGACAATAGGGCCGCCCGCCGAGAGCGAGTAAGCGGTAGATCCGGTCGGCGTCGCCGCGATCATACCGTCGCAAAGCGCAGAACCGACGGCATTGTCGTCGATGCGGATTTCCACCTGCACCGTGCCGGAAAATGAACTCTTGTAGACGATTGCATCATTGAGACAGTGTACCGCCGGATTTTCATTGACCAAGACGGAAAGCATCATGCGTTCGTCCAAAAAATAATCGTCGGCAAGCAGCCGGATCAACGCGTTTGGAAAATCATCGCAGCAGATTTCGCTCAAAAAACCGATCCGTCCAAGATTGACGCCTAAAATTGGTACATTTTTCTGCGCTGCCGCATCCGCAAAGCGAAGCAGCGTTCCGTCGCCACCCAGAACCACCAAAAAATCAAGCGGCGCCGTCTCGCGCAAAAGCTCGTCCGCGTCTGTATATGCAATACATACGCAGCCCTTCTCCGAAGCGGTGCGAATCATCGTATCCAGTTTTCCCTGTATGCCGTTTTTTGTGAAATTCGCGGCAAATCCAATCAGCACCGCACTCTACCTCGCTTAAAAATACGGGTCTATTATACAACCAACCGGCGAACAAAACAATAAGAAATGAATATTCTTTCTTTATATACAGCTTGTATGCGATTCGTCAACAATGCTTTGGATCACGTCCTTTGTAACGCTTCCACACGGCCCGGCCTTTGTCAGCCACAAAAGATATTCGATATTCCCCTTCGGCCCTGTGATCGGTGAAAATGACAGGCCGGATACGATATACCCCGTTTGCTCTGCAAAGGAAACAATCTCACTGCAAACGCGGCAATGCACCGCCGGATCACGTACAACGCCGTTTTTCCCGACGTCCGCGCGCCCCGCTTCAAATTGCGGCTTAATCAGCGCAACCACCGCGCCCGTCTCCGTCAAACAGGATAGCAGCGGCGGCAGCATCAGCCGAAGCGAAATAAACGATACGTCAATCGAAGCAAACGACACAGGCTCCCGAAACCAGCCCGGCTCCATGAAACGCGCGTTGGTTCGCTCCATCACCGTGACACGTTCATCGTTGCGCAGCTTCCAGTCAAGCTGCCCGTAGCCGACGTCGATCGCATATACATGCGCGGCGCCATGCTGCAGCATGCAATCCGTAAATCCGCCGGTGGAGGCGCCAATGTCCGCGCAGATCTGTTTCTCCAGCGAGATGGGAAACACGGTCATCGCCTTATGAAGCTTCAGCCCGCCACGACTGACAAACGGGATTGCATCTTCCTTGACCGCAATATCCGCAGTATCCGAAACCTGTTCGCCCGCTTTTGTAACCGCTCTGCCGTCTACAAGAACAAGTCCGGCCATAATAAGAGAACGCGCTTTTTCGCGGCTGGGCGCGAGCTTCTTTTCTGCCAGCAGGTTGTCCAGACGCTGTTTCATGTTTCCTCCAAAATGGCTTTTCGAATATCTTCTGGCGAAATACCGCACAAGACGCGTTGTCTTGCAACGCTCGCCTGCGGGATGGGCCGATTGGGCACGCCAAGACAGGTGACAGACTGCGCGTGCAGCCGAAGCGCAACATTTTTCCCGAAGCTGACCACACCGTCCTCCACAGTGACAATGCGCTTTGTCTTTTGAGAAAGCGTATTCAGCATCTCATCATCCATCGGGTTCAGAAACCGTGCGTTCACAAGACCCGCGCCCAGCTCCCTTGCGATGGGAAGCGCCTCAGCGACCATCACCCCGGTCGCTACGACCGTGCATTCCGCAATGGGAAGCAGCTCCTCCCACTTTCCAAACGTTACGTGATTTGCCGAAACGGCCTGCATTAAATGACCGCGCGGATAGCGGATTGCCGCCGGCTCGCCGCGATCGATGGCCATATATAGCATGTGCACCAATTCTTGCTGCGTCGCGGGCGAATACAGCTTCATATTCGGTACCGCGGAAAGATAGGCAATATCGTAAACGCCCTGATGCGTCTCGCCGTCGTCCCCGACAAGGCCGGCGCGATCCACAGCAAAAACCACCGGCAGGTTCTGTAAGCAGACGTCGTGCAGGATCTGATCGTACGCGCGCTGCAAAAATGTGGAGTAAATTGCCACCACCGGCCGCATGCCGCCACTTGCCATTCCTGCCGCCATGGTAACGGCGTGCTCCTCCGCGATCCCAACGTCAAAAAAACGGTTGGGAAAGCAAGCCGCAAATCCTGCCAAGCCCGTCCCGAGCGGCATCGCCGCCGTGATCGCCGCAACGCGGCCGTCCGTTGCCGCAATGCGGAGCATCGTATCGCCAAAAACATCGGAATTGCTTTTGCGAACACAGTTCTCTACCGCGCCCGTATCTACGGAAAACGGTGAAATTCCGTGAAAGCGCTCCGGATCGTCCTCAGAGAAATGATACCCCTTCCCTTTTTGTGTTACGGCATGAACCAGTACGGGACATTCCATTGCGCTGCTGCAACGCAGAATATGAATCAATTCGTCCAGATCGTGGCCGTTGACCGGCCCCAGATAGGTAAAACCCATCGCCTCAAAGATCTGATGCGGCAACAGGAAATTCTTAATCCGCGATTTGAAGTTCACAAGGCCTTTGCTCAGCCAGTTTCCAAGCTTCCCCTGCTTTTCCAGCATACGCGTTACGCTATGCTTTGTTCGCACATAGCCGCGGCTCATTCGTATCCGATCCAATGCCCAGTGGACTGCGCCGACATTCTTTGAAATCGACATGTCATTGTCGTTAAGTATCACAATCAGCGGCAGCTTGGACTGTCCCGCGTCATTCATGGCTTCAAAGGCCATACCGCCGGTAAAAGCGCCGTCGCCGATCAACGCAACCACGTGCCCCGGCTCGCCGGAAATCTTTTTTGCCCGCGCCAATCCAACCGCCGCCGAAACGGAGGTGGTTGCGTGTCCCGTATTAAACGCGTCATGTTCGCTTTCTTCACGTTTTGGAAAGCCGCTGATTCCGTTTTCCTGGCGAAGCGTATGAAAAATGTCTCTTCGTCCGGTCAGGATCTTATGCGCATACGCCTGGTGTCCGACGTCAAAGACGATCTTGTCCTCCGGCCTTTGGAATACGCGATGAATCGCCAGAATCAGCTCGACTGCCCCCAGACTCGACGCCAGATGTCCGCCCGTCTTGGAAACAGTCTCTATCAGAAAAGTCCGCAGCTCCTCCGAAAGCGCCGGTAGTTTTTTTTCTTCCAGCACATAGTAATCTTCAATACAGTTGATATGATCGAGAATCGGTGTTTGATCCATTATTTATTTTCCTTTTGTTGTTTCGAACAATGCAAGAACCTTTGCGACCGTGAATACAATCTCACGGCTCTCCCGCGTGGCATAACGCTTGCCCAACGCTTTTCCGCCTACTGTGAATGCCGCCGTCAGGCTCGATACTGCAATTGAAACGATTAGATCAACCGTTTTATCGCTTCCGAAAAACAATTGAGAAGCAATTGCAGCGCCCATGGCGCCGGAAACAATGCCGCAGATATCGCCGATTACGTCATTGCAGATGTTGGCGACCCGGTTGCTGTTTTGCACCAGTCGGATCGCCTGCTTTGCCCCACGTATTTTTTTTGACGCCATCGCGGTATATGCGGTCACATCCTGCACGGTCACGGCGACGCCAATGATATCCGCCGCAATGCCGATGCAGACGATCAACGCCAAAACAGCTAGAGCGGCCGCCAACGGAACCCCGAAAAGAACCGTTTCGGAAAATGCGGAAAAGACAAGCGACAAACAGAGCGTTAAAAAAAACGCCGTTAATGGCCACCTGTCCGTCTTCTTTGCCGGTTTCTTTTTTGTCGATGTATTTTTCACGTTACTCCGTAAAATTCAAAAAACATGGTGGCGGCATATTGAGTAGACTTTGCGGCTTAGGTCCAGCAGGATTTCCCCGTTGCGCACTCCCCGTCGCCGATAGAAGCGGTTTCCCTTTACGCGCCGCGCCGGTACGTCGCCGTATCCGGAACTGGATTACCACTCAGGCCACACCGTAATCCTCAATATGCCAACTGCTCGGTGAGCAAGTACAGTCTAGGAGCTTTCCTCAACAGCTCGGCAGATTCCTAGCCTCTTTTGCAATATAGGTTTCACCCGGCAATCGGTTTTCGATCTTTGGCCAAGTTCTGAATCCCGTGTTCCGAAATCCACCCACACCACGCAAGGCAGGCTACTCTGTATACAGTCATTCCCGCATTACAGGTTTAATCCTAAGGAGTAGTTACATGAGTGAACCACCCGTTTAGGTCTCCACGGAGGATGGGTCAACGCCCACATGCCATTGTGGATCGCCCAGCCTCCTTAACTTCCAGCATCCGCCCCCGACTGGGCGTCGAAAGCAAACACCAGAAACTTCATCGATGTGCCCTCAACGGATTTTTAGGCCCGCTTTCAGAAACTGCGTTACTGACTAGAATACTGCACCACCAATGTGTATCATATCACAAAGAACGCCCTGTTTCAAGGGACGTTCAGCGGCGTCTCGTCAACGTTTGGTGAACAAGATGTACAAAAAACGACGCATTTTCAGAAAAACCGTCCAGAGCGCGCAACGCCGCCTCTCCAGCCTGCTGGGCGGCATTTCTCGCGCCGTCCAAGCCATATGCGCTGACAAACGTCATCTTTTTCTGTATTGCATCCTTTCCGACCGTTTTTCCAAGAAGCGCGGCGTCTCCTTCCGCATCAAGGATATCGTCTGTGATCTGGAACAACAGTCCGTAATTTTCCGCGAACGTATTTAAATCGAATAGCTGCTGCGAGGTCGCCCTCCCGAGCATTGCGCCGGAAAGCACCGCCGCGCGGATTAGGGCGCCTGTTTTATTTTGATGGATTGTGCGGAGCTCGTCCATATCCTTGGGCGCTTCCATATCGAGCGTCTGTCCCTCCACCATGGAGAATGCGCAGTCCGCGACAAGACGAACAACCTCGGTATTCCTGCAATCGGCGAGCGTATAAAACGCCAGCGATTGCAGCCCGTCTCCTGCAAGAATCGCGTTTGCTTCACCGAACACAATATGGTTGGTTGGCTTCCCGCGGCGAAGGCTATCGTTGTCCATTGCCGGCAGATCGTCGTGAATCAGCGAATACGTATGGATCATTTCGATCGCCGCAGCCGCCGGAAGCGCCTCGATGATCTCGCCGTGCACCAATTCACAAGCGGTCAAGCAAAGGCTGGAGCGAAGCATTTTCCCGCCGGCGAACAAGCTGTATTCCATCGCTTCTCGCAGCGCTCCGGAAACCTCCGCGCGCCGCATCACATCCCGCAGGAAGGAAGATGTCAGGCTTTTGTAATGCTCCATCCGCACATCAAACGCTTCCTTCGTCATGTCGCCGTACCCGCCGCATCCGCAGCGCGTTTTTCGAAAGCTTCCAACTTGGCGCTGCACTTTTGATACAGATCGTTTCCCCGTTCATAGAGGGTCACCATTTCATCCAATGAATCGCTGCCGCTCTCCAGCTTTTGAACGATTTGTTCCAGCTGTGCCAGCGTTTCTTCAAAGCGCACATTCTCTTCCATCGTCATCCCTCTTTCTCTACATTGATGATAGTTGCATCCGCAGAACCGTCCCGCATGCAGATTTTCACGTTCTGACCAGTCGTAAGCGCCGTTACGCTTTGCGCCACGCGTCCGTCGTCGTCGATAAGCAGCGCGTAGCCCCGTGAAAGAATGCTTTCCGGTCCGGCGGAACACAGACGGTCATGCAGACGTTCCAACCGGATCCTTGCGTCGCGCAGCCGCGTTTCCATAGCGGTTTGCATGGCGAATTGCAGCAAGTCGATGCGCTGCTGCTCCTGCCGTATCCGCTGTGGAATCTGCGAAAATGTGGGAGTAAGCAGCAATACGCGCAAATGGCTCCGTTTTGCTGCGCAGCCGACATGCAGCGCGTTGGATAGCCGTTCCCGCAACGTGCGAAGCGATTCTTCGATCACCGTACGCTCCGGCACCGCAAGCTCCGCCGCCGCCGAGGGCGTAGGCGCGCGAAGATCCGCTACAAAATCGCAGATCGTAAAATCCGTCTCATGTCCGACCGCACTGATGACGGGAATCCGGCTGTCGTATACCGCCTGCGCCACCGGCATGAGGTTAAACGCCCAGAGATCCTCGATGCTTCCACCGCCGCGCCCGACGATGATAACATCGATCCCGCCTCTGCTGTTGAGAAACTGAATTCCCTCCGCAATCTCCTCCGCAGCGCCGTCCCCCTGTACCTTGACAGGGGCAAGAACGACCGGCATTCCTGGAAACCGCCTGTCAATAATCTGGAGGATGTCATGAAACGCCGCTCCTGTGCCGCTGGTCACAACACCCACAGCGCGCGGCAAAAACGGAATTGGGCGCTTTCTCTCCGCCGCGAAGTAACCGTTCTTTTCCAGCGCATCCTTCATTTGCAAGAACTTCTCATACAATGCGCCGCCGCCTTGCTTCTCCATCGCCAGCCCATAGACCTGAAAGCTTCCATCGCGTGCATAAAGCGAAGCGTAGCCGTACAATGTCACCAGCATGCCGTCAGCAGGCTGAAAATTCAGCCGGAAAGCATTCTGGCGAAACATCACGCAGCGT
Source organism: uncultured Oscillospiraceae bacterium (assembly GCA_964636685.1). Classification (GTDB taxonomy): domain Bacteria; phylum Bacillota; class Clostridia; order Christensenellales; family CAG-138; genus CAZWUK01. The sequence continues at coordinate 8,492 of CAZWUK010000005.1, read as the reverse complement.
ACCGTGGCCGCCGCGTCCTTCAGCGTAAAATACAAATGCCCGGAGCTGTGCCGCTTAAATCCGGAGATTTCGCCCTGTACCGAAAGCTCATGCAAAATCGGATCGCACGACAGCAGCTCGGCAACATACTGATTCAATTGGGAGACGGTAAGAACGGTATCCATCAGCGTTCCGCTCCCGAAAAATGATCTCGTGCAAGCAGCGCTACGCCGACGGCGTTATCACTCGACAGCGCAGGCATACCAAAAAACAGACCGCCTTCCGGCAGGCGTTTATGCAGCAGCTCCCGCAGCAGGTTGCTTGAAGCTACGCCGCCGGAAAGCAGTATAAAACGCTCTCCTGTCAATGCGGCAGCATTTCGGATCATCTTTGCAATCGTACGCGCAAGCACGTCGTAAACAGCATACGCAGTCTCCTCGGGTGCAAGCCCGTCCTCTACTGCACGTTGCAGCTGCGTCTCCGCGCCGGAAAACGAGCAGGTAACACCCTTTACGCTGCTTGGCACATGCACATCCCTTGCAGTCGCTTCACGCGCAAGCGCCTCCAAATGTCTGCCACACGGGAACGGGAGCGACAGTGCGACGCCGATGCGATCCACAAGCTGCCCCGCATGAAGGTCGCCGGAGCTTCCGAGGCACGTAATCGACGCAATCTGTCCGTGATCCATCGAAACACGCAGCATATCGGTCGTTCCGCCGGAAATGTGCATCGCTAAAAACGATGGTTCAGCAAAAAGCGCATCGTTGCCAAAAAGCGCCGCGCGCACATGGCCGTATTGATGTGCCGTTTCTATCAGCGGGACTTTTAACGCGGACGCAACGGCAACAGCGGTATTTTTACCCGCCAAAAACACCGGCATATAGGATTCCGGCGCCAAAACGGGCTGCGCGCTGACAGCGACCGCCCGAATCCGGGTCACGTCTGCCTGCTCGAGTACGCGCCGCGTCAAAATCGGAAGATTTTTTATATGCTGAAAAAGCGCCTCGGACTGGCGCAACCCGCGCGTCCCAAAAGCGACAGAAAGCACCGTTCTCTCGTCCAGAACGATGCCGTCCTCATTCACGCATGCCACAGAGGTCGTATAGCAGCTTGTATCAAATCCTAAATAGAGCTCGGACATGGTCTATTCTTCAAGTTCCTTTGCAACAGAACCGAGAATACCGTTCACAAACGCAAAGGACTTTTCTCCGCCATACTTTTTGGCAAGCTCTACCGCTTCGTTGATGGACGCTCCCGTCGGCACATCGTCTCGGGAAAGCATTTCGAACACAGAAAGCCGTAAAATGCAAAGATCCACCTTTGCAATCCGTTCAAACGACCAGCCAACCGCGTATTTCTCAATCAGCGCGTCGATACGATCCCGATCCGCGTCGATCCCGGCGACAAGCTCGTTTGCAAAATCGATATCCTCTTGATCCAGTTTTGCTTCCGTCTCCGTTTTTTCCAGTACGGATTCCGGCGTTTCCGATCCGCCAAGGAGTTTGGAGTATTCCATTTTCATCGCAACTTCGCGCGCCAGCGTCCTGCTCATGCTTTCTTACTACCCTTAAAAATTTTGTTGATAAATTCCTTTAAGCCTTCGACTCCGCCGTTATCCAGCAGATAACCGACAAAGAAGCACAATGTCACGACGACAATCAGCAGCAGGGTTCTCCAAAAACCGATCGTCACAAACAGAATGCCCAGCAAAAGTCCAATCGCCGTAAAAAACAACGCCCAGCGATGCTTCTTGCAAAATTCGGAAAAATTCTCCATCATTATTCAACCCGTGCAATCGTTGCGTTCGTCACCGGCGTGCTCGCGCTCTCAACCAGTACGCCGATTTCATTCACGGTAATACCTGTCAATCCTTCGATATATTCCTTGAGCGAGCGCTGTAATTCGTCAGTCAGCGTTTTTATGTCCGTATCCGGCAATACGGACAGCCGAATACCAATGGTAATGCCGTTGTCTCCGGGATGTATGGTAGAAACGCAGTCGCGGATTCTGCTCTGTGCGCGGCAATGCTTTTGTACCATGCTGTCAATCGCGGACAAGGCGACAAATGTCCCGCCAATATCACTCTGGCGAATCATTGCCGAAAGCGGTTGGACTTCCTTCTTCTCGCGTCCCGCAAAAACGAGCTTTAATGCGATCAGCAGCACGACAATCCCCGCTCCTGCCAGAATCAGGCGATTCTGTGCATTGAGGTAAAACAGCGACACAAACCCGGTTGCCATATTCTCCGGGATGAGGTTTGCCGACACGCCAAACAGTATAAACGCCACCACAATGGCGAGAATCAGCAGCAATGCCAGCAAAATGCGGTCAAATACTTTCAGTTTCATCCAAGGCCTCTCCTTCTCATTCGTAAACAGGGCGGAGACGAATCTCCGCCCGTACCGTTTCCACGCAACAGATTTATTTTACGCGAGGCGGCTCAATTTCTTTTGCCGGTTTCTCCTTGGCCCTTGCCTTCTCTTCTCTTTCACGTTCCTTGGCCTTGATTTTTTCTTCCTTATCTTCGGGTGATTCGAAGTTGATGGAATAAACGTAGACGTTTACTTCCACGACGCGAAGCCCTGTCATCGTCTCGATCGCATTTTTGACCGCAGCCTGCACATTTGCGCAAACTTCCTGAATGCGATATCCATATTGGATGATGACCGTCAGATCAACGGCCGCCTCCTCCTGACCAACTTCTACTTTTACGCCCTTTGTAAGGCTCTTTCTGCCAAGTTTTTCCGTGATCCCTTCGACAACGCCGCCATTCATACCGGCCACGCCGGCAACGTCGGCAGCCGCCAATGCCGCTATGGTAGCAATCACATCATTGGCAAAAACGATACGTCCGCCATCAGTCGCCTTGACTGCAGTGCTCATTTCGGTATTTTCCGCCATTTCAGCCACCTCCAGTATCTTTTGATACATCATTATATCAATATTTTCTCCTGATGTAAATACGCCTTGCCGCGTCGAAAAAAATGTTACTGTGCTGTCGTAACTTTGACATTATCCGCGATTTCGCCCGTTTCGCGCATCACGATATCCAGCACCTGCGCCACCTGCTCGTCAGAAAGCGTTTCGGCTGCCAGCACTACGTTGACAGAACCGCTGTGCAGAGAAACCGCCGCGTCCGCAAAGCCCTTGGCCTTGAGCAGATTTTCCACCGTCATCTCTTTTTCCATGTAGTCCACGATGACGAGCTTCTGCCGCTGCGCCTCGGCAAGCGTCTCCGCGTCGGCGCCCTGCTCGATAATTGCATCGATATACGCAATCTCCTTCTCCCGTGTGACGTTGCGGTCGTTTCGAAACGCTTCAAAGAACGTCCCCTGTGTCGAGCTGACAGAAACGCTGGCGTTCTCCGCCGCGTCGCCGGAAGCATCCGCCGGCAAAGCCGTTTGCTGGTTCTTCCTTGCCGAGGCCAGCAGATTGGTAATGACCGCGCCGATGAGCAGCACCGCCACGCCGCACAGCGTCAGCACCTTTTTGTTCAGTTTTACCCTGACATTTTTCATTGTTTCCCTCCTCACTCCCACTCGTCTGCCGCCGCTTCAAACACCTCAATGCTTGAGAGCGGAATATCCAGCACCGCCTTTACGGCACGCTGCAAATCCAGCTTTACATTGATGTCCGCAGCGCCTTCCGCAACAACGATCACGCCGCGAACCACGGGCTGCCGTTCCAAAAGGATGATCGGCTCATTGCCGGCGCTGCCAGAAACCGTCGCCGGCTGGGAAGATTCCGTGGTTTTCTGCGTCTGGCTCACCTTGCCGTCGCCCGTCGTTTCTGACATGTCGCTGTCCACATTGGTTGACATGGCGGTCACAAGTTCCGATCCCGTTTCGTAGGTGATCATCACCTCCACGCGTCCCGCGCCGCGAATCTTGGAAAGCACCTCCCGCAGTCTTGTTTCTGTGCCCGCCGCATCCGCCGACGTACTCTGCGACGCGGCAGTCTCCTCCTTCACCGCCGAAAAATCAATACGCGCGCTGGCCGTATACACGAGGACAACCAGCAGGACGATTGCGCCGTATACGGCATATTCCGCCTTTTTATTGCCTTTGATTCGCGCGTAAATCCCCTTCAACAGGGACGCCTTCACACAGGTTTTGCTCTCCTTTTGCATATTTATATCCCCCGTCCAACAATTATGCTTAAAATTTGTCCAACAATCGCCGAAAGCAGCACCATTCCGATCCCCGTCTTCGCGCTCTCCCGCATCGAGCCGGACGGCAGGAGCAGCTCCACAAGGGTCGAGAGTACCGAAAGCGCCGTCACATATAGCACAAACGATAAAACGGAGGCCATCATCCCGCCACACCACCGATCGATGTAATCAAGCCCGTCGTGACAAAAAACATCAGCGTGGTAGCAATCATCGCCGCGATATAGCAGGAAAGCATTTCACACGCCTCCGTCTGCATGCGAATCTGCGGCGGCTCCGAAATCGGCTGTGTCAACGCGATGGATACGCGAAACATCGTCATATATAGAAAAATGCGCAGCAGCGGTGCAAATACGATCGACGCGCCGATCATCACCGCCGCAAGCCCCGCAGCATTCTTCACAAGTCCCGCGCAGCCTAGCAGCGTATCCATTGTGCCGGAAACAAATCCGCCCACAAACGGTACAAGGTTGGAAGCGGCGTATTTTGCGGTTCGTACGGATATGCCGTCGTACGCCGCTGCCGATAGTCCACGGATGCTGGTAACGCCGAGATAAAGCGACGTTGCAATGCCAACCGTCCATTTAACGCTCTTTTTGGCCAGCGTCACCATGCCGCCCAACCGATCGCCGCTGCCGAGGCAGTTGATGACGCCGAGAATCCCGCCGCACAGCGCCACCGGTACGACAATTCCCTGCATGGCAGTGGTCATGCCGCCGCACAGAAAGGTTGTGGCCGGCTGGATTACCCCCGCGGAAGCCGTGCCGCCCATCGCCGTCAGGACGGTCAAAAGCGCAGGCAGCGCAATCTGCATAAAGGCGCTCAAAGCGCGGATTGCTTCCACGCACGCCTTTGTCAGGCTCGCGAACACAGACAATACAACCGCCAGCGTAAAGCAGCGGCATGCAAAGCCCGCCGCCTCCGCAGCAGAGGTTTTTCCCTGTCCCGCGACAGTCTTTGCAACGCCCGACAGGATAGAAATACCCAGCAGCGAAAAGAAAAGCCCCGCGCACCGGCCAAGCTCCTGCCGTACCGCCGACAGGAGCCACTGTTGCGTGATCTCCTGTGTGGGCGCTTCGCCGGTGAGCGCATATTCACGAATCCACGCCGTCAGGTCGGAAAACCGAAACAAATCATACGCATTACCGGCTTCGTTGGCGTTTGCCTGCCACTGCGCCAATCCCAGCTCGTCCAGCCATTTTTCGACGGCGTCCTCCACAGAGATATCCGGTTCTTCCGGTTCTGCGCGCGCTGCGCCCGGCAATATGGCAAGCGCAAGCAGGACACACAGGAGCAAGAGCGCACGTTTCATTGCGCCGCCTCCCGTAAAAGCTCCGCCGCCGTTTCGAGCGCAGAGACGGCAACCGGAAGCACGCTTGCAAGGATGAGCACGCGCCCGCCAAGCTCGACCTTTGCCGCGACGGCGCCCGCGCCCGCATCCCGGCAAAGTTCTGCGCCAAACTGCGCCAGATACGCGATTGCCAGAATCTTGAGCAAAGCCGAGAAGCTGCCGTTCTCAATGCCGTAGGATAGCGTCAGATCACGGACAGCGTCCAACACGCCGGACAGCTTCCCGAGCAACGTTAAAAAAATCAGTATCCCCGTTGCAAGCAGTGTCAACAGCGAAAGCTCCGGTCGTATCGGCTTGAGCAGCAGTGCGACGCTGACGCCCAGCAGAGAAAATACAAGAATCGAAAATATCAGCATTTCAATACAGATCGAACACGCGTTTTACGCTGTCGAACAGTTCTTCGATCATGTTGAGCATCATCAAAAGTCCGATAATCAACCCCGCGATCGCCGCAATCGTCGCCATCTCATCCCTGCCGCTCTGCTTCAGCAGCTGCGTAATAATCGCGGCGATAATCCCGACGCCGGCGATGCGAAACAGCATATCAACATCCATATCGCACCTATCAAAGCAGGAAAACCGCAAACGCCGCCCCGCACAGCACGCCAATCGCGCGATAAATGCGGCCGTTTCTGGTCGATTCCTCGCCGGCCTGCGCGGCCGCTTCCGATAAGACGGAGAGTGCAAGCGCCGCATTGTCGCGCTGCAAGGGCACGTCCGTCCTGCCGAGGGAAAGCAAAAATACGTTAAGCGCGTCGCGCTCCCCATCCTTGAGAAGCTGCAATTCCGGAATCTCCGCCGCCGTGCGGGAAAACGCGTTCGTCCAAATCTCATCCGGTGTGCCGCACGTCTCCTTCATTTTTTGAAACAGCATCCCCAGCGGTGCTTCATGATCCGAAAGCAGCTCCGACAACGGTTTTTTCAAAAAAGCAATCTGTCCGGACAGCGTACGAATCTGCGTGCAAAGGCAGTCCAAAAGCTTCTTCCTTTTTTGCAGGCGATCTGCGGCAAGCGCTCCGACGCATGCGCAGGAAAAAAACGCTAATAGCAAAAGCAGCGCCTTTCCTAACATGGGGACACCATCCTTTCCAGCGCAGCCGGCACACATTCAATATGTTCCACCGTTCCCGCACCCCGACTGCGCCCCAGATAAATGAATCGCAAAAAGGCGTCTTCCCGACGCAGCTTTGCCAGCAGCAGGTTTCGCTCCCGGGATTCATAGGTGGCATGCAGACTTGCGATCACGCACACGCCGGCGGTCGCGGCAGCAAGCAATGCGCGCACGTCCGACGGCGCCCCGATTTCGTCTGTCACGATCACCTCCGGCGCCATCGTGCGTAGCAGCATCGGCAAGCCCTCCCGCCGTTCCATGCCGGACAGCACATCCGTTCTTGGCCCCAAGTCAAAAGCACCGCCGCCGGAAAGCTCGTATCGACTGTCTACAACGGCGACGCGATGCGGTCTTGCGCCATGTTGTCCAACGGACAGCTGCCTTGCAATATCGCGCAGCATTGTGGTTTTCCCGCATCCCGGCGCGGAAACCAGCAATGACGGCAACGCCCGCCCTTCCGCGTCCAAGAGGTAGGGCAGCAGGCGATCTGCCGCGCCCGGCCGCATATGGGGGATGCGGATATCAAAAGAAGATATATCCGAAAATCGCGCCATTTCTTCGCCCTCGATCACAGCCTTGCCGCAGATCCCCACGCGGTAGCCGCCCGCCAGCGTAATGAATCCGTTCTTTAACTCGCTGCTCCACGCATATAGCGAATGCCCGCAGATCCGCAGCAGCATTTCGCCGCATTCTTCGCCTGTCGCCGCCGCCTGCCCATCCGCAGGGAGAAGCAGCCGCTCCTCTCCGGCAAAGCAGACCTGCAGCGGCTGCCCGGCGCGAATTCGAATTTCCTCAACCGGTATGTCCTCCGGCATTCCCAGCAGCGTCTTTCTGATTCTTGGCGTCAAATATTGCGGCAAATCCTGCCGCCAGCGGTTGATTTCCATGCTTGCATGTCCTCCGTCCATTCACTATATGGCGGTAAACTCGAAATTACGCCTGTATATTTGTATACGATGCTTGCCACAAGTGAAAAAATGAAGTAGAATAAGCGCATGGAGGTTTTGTTATGACCCCTTATTATGATACAAAAGAGTACGGTTCTCTTTCCGATAAAGTTTACCATCATTTGCGCGATGACATCACCGAAGGCCGATATCATCCCGGCGATTATCTTGTAGAACTGAAAATTGCCGACGAACTCAGTGTAAGCCGCACACCGGTTCGGGAAGCCCTCAAGCAGCTGGAGCTGGAGGGTCTTGTTGCTTCGCAGCCAAACCGCGGCGTTGTCGTGATTGGCATCACGAGCGAAGACATTCGAGACGTTTTTACGATCCGTCACCTGCTGGAGGGTCAGGCCGCATACTGGGCGGCGGAGCGCATTACCGACCAGCAGCTGGATCAGCTGTCGGAGCTGGTGGAATTGATGGATCTTTACACCCGTAAAAACGATACGGAGCATCTGGTACGTCTGGACAGCAAATTTCATGAAGTGATTTATGAGGCCTGCAACAGTAAGACGCTGTACCACATCCTGACCTCGCTCCATCAGAATATTCACCGTGCGCGGCAAAGCTCGCTTGGCATGCCAAACCGTGCTCCAAATTCGCTGGAGGAGCATCGCTCGATCTTTTCGGCATTGGAGCGGCATGACGCGGACGCCGCGAAAACCTACGCGGAGCAGCATGTGACCTACGCCGCCGAATCAGGGGAAACCAAGCCAAGCGCATAACGCTTAACATGATACGGAGGATCCTACTATGCCTTTGACATGCAACGGTGAAATCCATGAAAGTGGAGGGCCGGGCATGTTTTTTCTTGCCCGTACGGAAACGGCTTTTGAAGGTTTGCTTGCAGAATACCGGGGTAAGATCCAGCTGATCTATCTTGATATAATGAGGTTCGATTTGATACAAGGTATTACGGCAGCATAGCCTGAAAGT